>DASUQU010000271.1:0-2612 GCA_036280495.1 Thermomicrobiales bacterium
GGATCACCTTCTGCAGGTCGAAGCCGGCCCCCCACAGCAAGGAGCGGAACTCTTGCTCGGTCCGCTCGCGGCCCCCGGGTGTCAAGACCAGCATCTGCAGGTCGAGGCGCGCGAGTCCTTGTGCCGCGGCACCCGCCTCCAAATGCTCCGGCAGCACCTGCTCGACAAGGAGCAGCACCGATCCGGAGGCCATCGCTTCGCGGCACCGCCGCAGAATCGCCACGGCCCGCTCGTCGTCCCAGCCGTGAATGATGTACTTGAGGAGATAGGCGTCTCCGCCGGGTGGAACGGAATCGAAGAAGCTGCCACCGATGACCGCGCAACGATCCGCGACGCCCGCTTCAGCCAGAACTTGTTCCGCCCCGGCGACGACGTGAGGCAGGTCGAAGAGGACCCCGCGCGTGGCCGGATGCCCCCGTAAGATCGGGGCCAGGAGGGCTCCGGTACTGCCACCGACGTCGACGATGGTCGCAAATCGGGAAAAGTCATAGGCGGCGATGATCGGGCCGTTCGCGGCGCGGGCCATTGTCAGGAAGAAGGCATCGTAGATGGCCCCCGCCTCCGGGTTATGCTCCCAATACTCGAAATTGCTCATGCAAAAGATGCGATCGAAGGCCGGCTCACCGGTACGGACGCTGTAGAGAAGATCTCCCCAGGGACGCCACGCCCACTCTCCGACGAGGAAGAGGACGGCGTCCCGGATCGAATCGGAGGTATCTGATCGGAGCGGGTAACCAAGCGCGGTCAAGGCTATGCGGCCATCGCGGGCTTCGGCAACGATGCCGAGGGCCGCGAGGGCGCGCACGAGCCGGGCCAGAGACGGCGCGTGGGTGTCGGACGCGACCGCCAGATCCTCGACGCTGCGGGGACCCCCGGCAAGCAGGTCGGCGAGCCGCAGTTTCGCGGCAACATGCACGACCTGGGCGCTCGTGTAGCTGCTGATCAGCTGCAGCAATGCCTCTGCGGGCAACGTCGGGCCCTGAGCCATCACGTCTCCTCCGAGTCAACGCCCCGACTGAAGACGGCGGCCTTCAGTATACGGACCCCGGTTGGATGCCCTCAGCAACGCAAGAATTGCCGATAGGCGATGGCCAAAAGGTACTAGCCGCAAAATCCCTGCGAAACGGCGCAGCGGCCGCGAGCGTCAAGGAGCGCAAAGGTCACGACGCGGACCCCGCTCTACCACGGCGCAACGCTGGGGCAGCACACGCACGTGGCCCTCCCCGAGCGCGATACGTAGCAACGTTTCGCGAGCGGGGGTACCGACCCGCGAGGGAGATGGAGAAAGCACCATGGGCAAGGGACGATTCTTCTCGATAGCCACGGCAGCCGTCGTGGCGCTAAACCTGGGCGCCGTCACGGTCCCGGGCGCTTATGCCGCACAGGGCGGCGGAAACGAGCTCTGCGTCGCCGTGAGCGGCGGCACCGTCCAGAACGCCACCGTCCTCGACGTGGTGGCCGACGGGGGCACCGCCATCGGCGATGCGAGCGGTGGCCGCGGCAACCTGGCGGCGGCTGTCGGCAACGACCGCGAGCGCGACAATGGGAACAACGGCAACGGAAACGGCAACAACAACCGCCGCGACAACAACCGCAATGACCGCGACAACGACCGGAACGATTGGTCGGCGGAGTCTGTCCTAGCACTGGAGCAGCGCCTGCTGCAGACCGACACCGCAAGCGCTGGCAACGCCGGGGTGGCGACCGCATCCGCCGACGGCGGAGCCGTCTCCATCCAGGACATCAACAGCGGCGGCAACGCTGGGAATGCGATCTCGGTCGGCGACACCGTCTGCGCAGACGCCGCAGTGAAACCGTCTGGCGGCGGTGGCGGGAAGGCTGCGCCCAGCGGTGGCGGTGGCCGCGGCGGCGAACGAGTTCGGGCCCTGCCGAGCACCGGCGTGGGCGAGCTCGGCGGCGCCAACAGCGGCAGCCTCATCCTGGCGCTCGCCGCGCTGGGCATGATGGGGCTGTCGGTCGGCTCCCGGCGCCAGCAGCGGGTCGTCCGCATCGGAGCTCGCTAAGCCAGGTCCGGGTTCTCGTGTTGAGTGGCACGGCCGGCACCGTGAAACGGGATGAGCGGCAGGATGTCAGGACCTATTCCTATTGAACTGGGATTGACAATCCCACACTCGGGGATTAGGGTACGCTTCAAGCGGGATGCGAATCGGACTTCGGTTCGAGACGTGACCGAATCGCTGCACGGAGGGGTAGCAGCGAGTACGCAGCGAGGGATCAGGGAGGGGTAGATGAACAAGCGCATTAGTGCGGTGGTTGCAGGTGCCGCGACGGGCGTCGTCGGCGTCGCGGGCGCGTCAGCCCAGTCTCGCCTGCTGGACCTCCAGGGCAAGTTCCTTGGTGGTGGCGATGATGCTGGCACAGGCGACATTGCCTCAGCCGGCAACGGTGGGGTCGCCACGGCCTCGGCCAATGGTGGGGCGGTCTCGGCCGGGGACATCAACAGCGGTGGTAATGTCTGCAACGCCATCGGGGTGGGGGACACCTTTGGCTATGTCCCGGTTGATCCCCAGGTCTACGGTGGCGACTGCCTGAACACCACCGCCCTCGGCATCACCGTCGATGGAGGCACCGCGATTGCCGATGCCTCCGGC
>DASUQU010000272.1:0-3182 GCA_036280495.1 Thermomicrobiales bacterium
AGCGATCTGGACGCCGCGGCGCGCGAACGTCGGGAACGCCGCCGACTCCGCCGCGACCACCGTCTTGACGAGGGCCACGCCGAGCATGGCGAAGACCACCGATCCTGCGGGTATGCTGGTCCACACCCCGAATACGCCGCCGGCTGCCGCCCCGAGGATCATCGCCGCCCATCGCGCCGGGCCCACGCGGTCTTTGGGAGGCGACTCGCCCTCATCTGAAGACTTTTCCTGGGGCTCGCCGTCCGCGGAAGGGCTTCGCCTTTCGATGTGGCCGAGGGCGGTGCGGATTATCTTGGGGTAGGCGAAGAGGACGGTCATGATGCGGATGACGTGGCTTATCACGACGACGGAGAGCAGGGCGTTCATCTGCTGGGCGGCGATGGACATCTCCTGGAAACCACCCGGCGTGATGGCGAGCACCGCCGATTGAAAGTCTAGATGCAGCGGGGAGTCGTTCGGCGCCAGGGCGGCGTAGAGGAGGCCGAGCAGGAGTCCGCACGCGATCATCACAGCCGGGACCAGGAAGGCGGGCAGCGCGACGCCGCGGAGCTTTCGCAGCGAGGAACGGGTGACTCGAAGCCCGATCATGAACCCGATGGTCACGTACAGGATGTTGCGCGCCCAGGCAGGGAAAGGTTCGACTGTAGTCAGGCCCAGGCCCTGAACGACGACGGTCGCCGCCAGTGCGCCCATTATGGCCCCTATCGGTATCCCGAGTCGCACGGCCACCAGCGCGCCCGCCACGGAGACCCCGACGAGTAGCGCCAGATCTAGCGTACGAAACCTATCCCTCGGGACAGGGCGATGGATCTCACCGCTTGCGCGAAACGTCCGCCGCCGGGGCGAGCACGTCGAGCAGCGGTCGCAGGGAATCGCTCTCTGGCAACCCGTCTACCAGCGAGACCACACGCCGGGCGGCCCCTTCCCCCAGCTTCGGCTCGACGAGATCGGCGAACTTCTCCCGCAACTCCTCATCGGAGATGGAGTTCTCCGGAGTCCCGGTGGCATGCCTGACGTGTTCGGTGATCGTCTCGCCGCTATCGAGCGTGACGGTGGCCTTTGCCTCGGTCTGCCGGAGAGAACGGTCCTCGACCACCAGGATGCGGTCGCGCAACTCCTTCACGTCGGAACGATTGACCTTCTCGTCGGTGAACTGCTTGTGGCGGGCGGTCCCTTCTATCCAGGAGATAGCCCCGGCGAAAGCGATGCTGAACTTGCCCTCCAACCCCGTACGGGGCTCGCGCTTGTTGGTCAACTCCATCACCAGTGGATGCACGCCCAGCTCGATCCGCTCCACCTCCCCGGCGGGAGCACCCGTGGAACGGGCCAGCTCTCTTACGGCATCTATTCCGGGAGGGGTGACGACGCCGCAAGAGTACGGTTTGATGCCGACACGAAAAGTCTCCCACCTCTCTCCCAGCGCATCCGAGAGTTCTTCGGGATAGGGGCCGGTCGAGGCGACGTTCAGCAGTCCACGCGTCCCCTCGAAGCCCTCACGGCTGGCTGTATAGCCCTTCCCGGCGAGCAGCGCAGCGAGGACGCCGTTGGCCGCCGCGTTGCCCGTGTGGAGCGATTTGGTCATCGCCCCGAACTGCACGCGCTGTCCCGCTGCCTCTGTGGCGGCGATGGAGAGCGCGTTGTGGGAGGCACGCTCATCAAGCCCGAGGAGCCGCGCGCACGCTGCAGCAGAGGCCACCGTTCCTGCGGTTCCTGTGACGTGCCATCCCACGTCGTAATGGGCGGAGCCGAGCGCGAGCGCCGTCCGGCATCCCGCCTCGACGCCGAAGGTGAACGCGGCGAGGAGTTCCCGCCCGCTCGTCCCCAGATGATCGGCCAGCGGAAGCGCCGCCGCGAGCGTGGGACCGCTGGGGTGGAGGATCGTGGGCAAGTGCGTGTCGTCGAAGTCGAGCACGTGCGACATTACCCCGAAGAGCCGCGCAGCGTTGGTCACCGAGGTCTCGAGGTCGTGTCCGGGTACGCCGGCCTGCGGGTTACCGCCCAACTCGCGAGTTAGTTCCAGCAGGATTTCGACCGGGCGGGCTTCCCTGGCCCCCATCGCCACACCCAGGGTATCCAGGATACGCCGCCGGTTCTCGCGGAGCACGCTCTGCGGGATGGACTCGTATGGATAGCCGGCCACGAACGCGGCCAGTTCCTCGGAAGGCAGTCGGTGGTTCTCGCTCACAGATGCAATCCTCCATTTACGCCGAATGTCTGTCCTGTCACGAAAGCCGCCTCATCAGAGACCAGGTAGCGGACCATCCCGGCGACGTCTTCGGGCTTTCCGCGCCGGCCTATCGGTATGCTTACTTCTCTATGGTGCGATGGCTCGGGACCTTCCCTTACCGTGTCGATCACACCGGGCGCGACGGCGTTTACGGTGATGCCGCGCGGCGCAAACTCCAGCGCTAGCGCTTTTGTCAGCCCGATCAGGCCAGCCTTCCCCGCGACGACGTGCGCCCTTTGCCGGGCGCCGGTCTGGGCGGCGAGACCGGCGAGGTTCACGATCCTGCCCCACCCGGAATCCAGCATGTCCGGCAGTACAGCCCGGCTGCACACGAACGTCCCATCGAGGATGATGTCCAATACCTCACGCCACTCCTCCACCGGAAGCTCCAGGAACGGAGCCTCGCGGCGCACCGCCGCGTTGTTGACCAGCACGTTGACCGGTCCCAACTCCTCCCGCGCCCGCTCGACGACGCCGCTGATCGCCTCTTCGTCGCGCACGTCCGTCACCCCAACCAACGCCCGCCGGCCCAGGGCGCGCACTTCCCCGGCTACATCTTCGGCCTCCTCGCGGTTGCGGCGGACCACGACGACGATATCCATCCCCCCGGATGCCAGATCCAGCGCGATGGCGCGCCCGATGTTGCGCCCCGCGCCCGTTATCATGGCAACCCGTCTAGGACGGCCAGTCGTATCAGTCAACCTCCACCTCGACCTTTCTACGCGTCGCTGATGCGATTAGCCTATCGATCGTCGCGCGTCGACCTCCTCCTGTAGAGACTCAGCGCCAGCGGGGCCGCGATCAGGAGACCGATGATTATCAGCAGCAGCAGGGACATCGAACGCGTGTAGAAGATGCTCAGACCTCCCGAGATGATCAGAGACTGCCGCAGGGTCTCCTCCGCCAGGGGACCCAGAACTAGCGCGATCACGGTAGCCGCCGGAGAGTAGCCGTA
>DASUQU010000273.1:0-4432 GCA_036280495.1 Thermomicrobiales bacterium
ATCACCAGCGGAGAGTGGCCGGAGGGACCATTCCCAGCCGAGGCGATGGTCCGCTATCGGGGAGCCCTGGCGGCCGCGACGGTCGAGCTGGGAGCCGCTGACAGCGCCTCGGCACGCGTCCGCTTCTCCGGCGACGGTCTCGTCGCCTCGCCCGGCCAGGCTCTGGTCCTCTATCGCGGTGACGAAGTGCTGGGCGGCGGGACGATTGCTGGCGTCGAGACGGCGAGGAGTCGAGAAGTCGCGAAGTAGACGGCAAGACGGCAAGACGGCAAGAGATCATGATCCCTGCATGCGAATTGCTACTGTCTTTCTCCCCCTTCACCCCCTGTCGGAGCGCAGCGACCGGCACCCCCTGAAGCCGCTCTAGCGGCTGGCACCCCCTGAGCGTAGCGGCACCCGCTGAGGCGACGCCGGCACCCCCCTCCAGCACGCGGCACGATTCTTGATAGAGAGAGGATCGAGAGCGGGCCGTCGTTCGCAGTTCGTCGGTCTTCGGTTCACGTTCGAATGTAAGTTCACACGTTCCGATCATCGGTCCGAAACGCAGGAAGTGCCGGGGTGGCCCAACGGCCTGTACCCAAGAGTTGCGGCCCGCTCTCTCCCCTCCCTCATCCCGCACCGAGCAGCGAGTGGTTTCAAGATGCTAGGATGCCTAGCAGGGATAGTGTCGCGATCGCTCGCGGGAGATGTGCGTCGGTATGGAAGAGAACGGCGCCGGTACCGGCAGGTGGAAGTGGTGGGCGGCGCTTGCCATCCTTGTCCTGGGATTGATCGTCGTCGGTATCGGCTACGGTCTCTATCAGCTCGGTGGGGCCGATCAGGCGCCCCTGGAGCGCCTCCGCGACATCGTCATCATTTTCCTCGCCTTCCAACTCCTACTGGTGACAATCATCCTGGCCGGCATTGCGGCCGGGCTCGTCTACCTCATCCTGGTGCTCAAGGACCAGATCATCCCGCTCCTGACGGAGCTGACCGAGACGGCGCGGCGCCTGCGCGGCACGACTGAGTTCATGACCGAAGAAGCGGTCAAGCCGATCATCACCGCTGCCGGCAGGGCCGCCAAGGTGCGAGCCATGGTGCGGACGGTCAGACGGGGGTGAGACGGTGACATGAATCCGCTATCGGAAGCCCGACGTAGATAGGGGCAGAGAGCGAGCTGGGATCCCCAATCCCTCCGCCCTCCGAAAAACCCCTCCCCCTTCCCGCACGTGCCCGGCCCTCGCGGCCGGGTTCGTGTTTGTCTGGAGTTGTCAGTCGAAAGTCGAGGAGAACTCTTGTCCCCTTCCCCTCGAGCGGAGTGACCCTCCTCCCCTCAGCGCAGCGCGCCGGTCACATCCCGGCTGTCTCCCGGGAGGGAGGGCCAGCGCACCGTAACCACCACCGCTGGAGTCTCAGCCTGCCAGAGATGAGGCACCCCCGGCTCCCAGAGAACGTAGTCGCCCTCCTCAGACAGCAGCACCTCTCGCTCCGGAAAGCGCAGGCGAAACAGACCTCGCACGAGAATCGCCAGGGTGTGGGCCCGCTCGTTGACACCCCATTGCGGACGTGCCTCGCCGCCTTCGTAGACCGCCCACTTCACTTCCACGTCGTCCGTGGCGCGGGGACCGGCCACTCCCGGCAGGAAATGGCCCACCAGCCAGCCGCGCCGGTCGGCGCTATCCTCGGCGGCGTTGCCGCTGGTAACTCCGAGGGTTCTCAGCACTCGCTCTCCTTCACCTGCGCAACCCCGGACTCTCTAAGGCGGGCATGGTCCATGGTCACAGCACCCATTGGGCACCACCGCGCGATATCGTAGACGCGCCGACGCTGCGATCGCTCTCGCCGCCTGGCCAATCATCCCCTGCAAGCAAAGCCTCAGCGGGTCTGGCGCAATTCAGTCCGGCGATACTGAGCCGAAAACCAGCGGCAATCGTCAAATGCAGCGAGGAGATCCGCGGTGAGGTCAAGATCGGTCAGGCGACGAATGAGTGGCATCCTCCTCGGGGTCCTGTTGCTGACCGGCGGGTTGGCTCAGCTCAGCATTCTGGCCGAGGACGTGGCCAGCCCGGTTCCCGCCAAGAACAAGGCCGAAAGCTTCGCGGCGATGCTGGGGCGGCTGCCTGACCGTCCGCTCGGTCTGGATGGAGCGATGGTGACCTACGCGGACGTCGCAGGCCAGACCGCCGCCCTCGGCGTCGATGCACCAGGAGCCGCCGGTGATGAGACGGGCGGGGAGCGGTGGCTCGCAGCCGTGCTGCCTCTGACTCTCCCCCAGGCGACCAGTCAGCACTGGGCTCGACCGGAGTGGCGAGAGGAGTTTCGATTTGACCTCTATCAGGTCGAACAGGCGGTGGAGTATGGCGCACCTCCGTTCGGTCTGACAGTGCTGCGGGGAACATTCGATCCGGCAGAGCTACGCGCCGCGTGGGCACGAGGTGGCTATCAGCCAGTCGATCTCGGCGCGGCGGAGACCTATGCCGTCCGTGAGGACTTCGCGATCGACATCAGTGACCCGGGGAGCCAGATGGCGCTTGGCTACCTCAACGTCGTCGCCATCGCCGACGATGGCACCCTGATCCTCGGCAGTACTCGCGACGGCGTGCGGGAGGCGCTCGCCGCGACGGCCGGCACGGAGCCCTCCTTCGCCGATCGGGCCGATATCGTGCCACTGCTGCGCACGGCGCCGCCAGATCTGGTCTCGGCGCTCCTCGTGGATGGCGAGTTGCTACGGGCGGTCGCCGACCCGGCAGCAGCACTCCTCGGGGACGAGTCGCCGGAGGTCTTCGCGACTCGCGTCGCGGCGGAGCAGGCCGAGGCGCGACGCTTGCCCCCGGTAGCGGCGGCACTGCTGGGTCGGACGGCGGGTCTGCTTCCCGCCGACCCTGGCATGGCGACGCCTGAGGCAATACCGACGCCATCAACCCGGCTCGTGGTCGCGCTGAGCACGATCAACGCTGACGCCGCGAAGACGGCGGTGTCGGTGATCGCGGAACGGCTGGCAACAGGGCGGACATCGCCCCTCAAGAGCGGAGAGATGGCGGGTCGCTCCTGGGCCGAGATCTTCCCCGAGCGCGTGGTCCGCACCGTGCCCGAGGAACCGGTTGTGCTAATCGAGTTGATGCCTGCTCCCAGGGTGCGGTCGTTCCTTCTGCAAGAGATGCTATTTCAGCGCATGCCTGGTTTTCTGGCTTGGGAGTGGTGAACCTGGGCGTGGAACCGCGATGCCAACAGATGATGAGCCGACCCATGAAGAGATCGCGTTTTAGCGAGCCTCAGCGCCGACAGCCATGGCGATGACGCCGCACCGACAGGTTGAACCGTGATGCGCCGTCCGCGGTCTATTGCCATCGCGCTCGTCAGCGCCGTCGCGATCATCGCGATCGTGGTCTTGGGCGGGCTGCTCTCGCTCCTGCCGCGGACCGGGCTGCACTGTCCGCAACCGGGTGCGCGGGTCATGCTCGATCCCGGTCACGGCGGCGATGACCCCGGCGCGATCAATGAGGCGGCGGGACTCGTCGAGCGCGAGCTGGTGCTCGACATCGCCCGCCGCACCGAAGCGTTGCTCGAAGCGGCAGGGTATTCGGCGGCGCTCACTCGCACCGACAGCGCCACCGGCTACGCCAACACACCACGTGGCGTCATTGCCAACACCTGCCATGCCTTCGTCTACGTCTCGATCCACCTCAACAGCTTCCGCGAACCAGAGCCGAACTATGCCAAGACGTTCTGGGGAATCGAAGAGAAGGATGCCGCCTTCGCGTCCGTCATGCAGGCGGCGCTCGTGTCCCGCCTGCAGCCGGGAACCGACCTGGGAGACTCAGGGCTGGAGGTACTGGAGAACGGCGGACTCCTCACCGCGCGCATGCCGGCCGTATTGGTCGAGCCGGTCTTTCTCTCCAACCCGGAGGAGGCCGCGCGACTCGCCGACCCGTCCGGCGAGCGACTTCAGGCGATTGCCGCGGCAGTGACCAACGGCGTCGATACCTGGTTGCGCTCACGCGGACTGGGGCCGCTGGAGGTCTCGGGAGCCCCGCATCCCGCGGCGGGGCTCGCAATGACCGCGGACGATCCCCTGCTCGCGCCTCCCCGTGGAGCGGCGGTGACGGCACTGGCGTCGGCGCTCCAGGCTGGCGCGACGCGACCCGAAGAGCTGCGGGCCTACGTCATCGAGGTCTACCGCCTGGCGCCGTTGGTTGGGATCGATCCTGCCATCGTCATCGCTCAATCGGCGCATGAGACCGGCTGGTGGCAATCCCCAGCCTGGAGAGATCATCTCAACCCCGCGGGGATCGGCATCACCGGGCCGGATGTCACCTCACCCTCCTGGGAGACTGGGACGGAGGCGGCAAGGGCCCACCTGGTACACCTCTATCTCTATGCGGCCGGTCCGATTCCTTCCGTCCACCCACTGGAGCCCTTCATTCCGCTCGATCCCCGCTACGACGCGGCGTTG
>DASUQU010000274.1:0-3640 GCA_036280495.1 Thermomicrobiales bacterium
TCGAGCATGTCGACTTTGTTCAAGAAGACCACCATGCTCGGCACTTCGACTTGCCGCGCCAGCAGGATGTGCTCCCGCGTCTGCGGCATCGGTCCATCCGGGGCGGAGACGACCAGGATGGCCCCGTCCATCTGGGCCGCCCCCGTGATCATGTTCTTGATGTAGTCGGCATGGCCCGGGCAGTCGACGTGGGCGTAGTGGCGCTTCTCGGTTTCGTACTCGACGTGGGCAATGGCAATGGTGATGCCCCGCTCCCGCTCCTCCGGGGCATTGTCGATACTGTCAAAGGAGCGCAGCTGCGCCTGCCCCTGCAACGCCAGCGTCTTGGTAATGGCTGCCGTGAGGGAGGTCTTGCCGTGGTCGACGTGCCCGATCGTCCCCACGTTCACGTGCGGCTTGGTCCGCGCAAACTTCTGCTTCCCCATCGCTTCCGCTGCTCCTCTTGCCTCGTCATCCACTCTCAGTGGTGTTGCGAATCCGTTACTTGCTCCAAGATTCGACCGGCGAAAACTTCGCCGGCGCGATTCAATCTCGCCGCGCCTTTGCGATCATCTCCTGCGCAATAGCCGCCGGGAGCGGCGCATAGTGATCGAACTGCATCGAGTACGTCGCTCGTCCCTGAGTTGCCGACCGGAGGTCGGTCGCATAGCCGAACATCGTTGCCAGAGGCACGAAGGCCCTGACGACCTGCGCTCCGGCACGCATCTCCATGCCCTGGATATGCCCCCGGCGGGCATTGAGATCGCCGATAACTTCGCCCATAAACTCGTCCGGCGTCGTGACCTCAACCTCCATGATCGGCTCGAGAATCACATTGCGGCCGCGTCGCACGCCCTCTTTGAGTGCGAGCGAACCGGCGATCTTGAATGCCATTTCCGACGAGTCGACTTCGTGGTAGGACCCATCGACGAGACGGGCCTTGAGATCGACGATCGGGAACCCAGCGTCGCCTCCGGTCAAGAGAGCCTCGCGGATACCGGCATCGACCGAAGAGATGTACTCCCTGGGGATGGCGCCACCCACGATCTTGTCTTCGAACTCGTAGCCCTTGCCACGCTCCTGCGGCTCGAACTCGACAACGACATGGCCGTACTGGCCTTTGCCGCCCGACTGTCGAATGTGGCGCCCTTCGGCTTTGACGGGAATCGTAATCGTCTCTTTGTAGGCGACCTGAGGCCGCCCTACATTAGCGTCGACTCGGAACTCCCTCATGAGGCGGTCGACGATGACCTCCAGGTGGAGTTCACCCATGCCCTCAATAACGGTCTGACCGGTCTCCTCATTCGTTCTTAACCGGAAGGTCGGGTCCTCCTCGGCGAGCCGGCCCAGCGCGGCACCCATCTTGTCCTGATCGGCTCGCGTCTTGGGTTCGATCGAGACGGAAATGACCGGCTCAGGGAACGTGATCGATTCGAGCACGACGGGAGCCGCGGGATCACAAAGCGTGTCCCCGGTGAATGTTGTCTTCAATCCGATTACGGCGGCAATATCACCGGCGCTGACGGTAGAGATTTCCTCTCGGTGGTTCGCGTGCATTCGCAGCAACCGACCGATGCGCTCTCGCTCACCTTTTGTCGAATTCAGCGCGTAACTGCCTGCGTCCAAAGTTCCTGAATAGACGCGGACATACGCGAGCTTACCGACGTGAGGATCCGCCACGATTTTGAACGCCAGTGCCGAGAACGGCTCGCCCGGCTCAACCGTGCGCACCACTTCTTCACCAGTCCGCGGATCGGTCCCGGAGACGGGAGGTACGTCTAGTGGCGATGGAAGGTAATCGACGATCGCGTCAAGCATGAGCTGGACGCCCTTGTTTTTCAGCGAGCTACCGACCAGGATGGGCACGAGCCGGCCGCTAACTGTCGCTCCGCGTAGCCCGGCCCGCAGCTCGTCCGGGGTCAACACGTCGTCCTCGAGGTAGCGCATCATCAGCTCCTCGTCGGACTCGGCGATCAACTCGACCAGATGGTGGCGAGCGGTTCTCACCTCCTCAGCCATCGCGGCCGGAATCTCGGTCCGCTCGATGTTCTGTCCCATCTCGTCGTGGAACATGTACGCGACTTCATCGATGAGGTCGATGATGCCGGTGAAGTTCGACTCGGACCCGATAGGCAGCTGGATCGGCGCCGGGACCGCCTTCAAGCGGTCGACGATCATCTCGACGGTGCGAGTGAACGATGCGCCGGTGCGGTCCATTTTGTTGACGAAGCAGATCCGGGGCACGCCGTACTTATCGGCCTGCCGCCATACGGTCTCCGACTGCGGCTCCACGCCGGCGACGGCGTCGAAGACGACGACACCGCCGTCCAGCACGCGCAATGAGCGCTCGACTTCGACGGTGAAATCGACGTGGCCTGGTGTATCAATAATGTTGATGCGGTGGCCGTTCCACGAGCATGTCGTCGCCGCGGCCGTTATCGTGATGCCGCGCTCGCGCTCCTGAACCATCCAGTCCATCGTGGCTGCGCCTTCGTGGACCTCACCGGGACGATGCACACGCCCGGTGTAGTACAGGATGCGCTCGGTCGTGGTCGTTTTGCCCGCGTCGATATGCGCGATGATCCCGATGTTGCGGGTCTTCGCCAGCATGGTTTCGGCGTCAGTAGACGCGGGTCTTGTCGCGGTAGCGATACTCATTGCGTTCCTTATTGATTCCAATCATGGTGCCGGTGGGATAGACCGTTCTCCTGCTCGGAACGGCTCAATCGCAGCCCGCGAATGGCCGACGGCTGTCCTGCAGCGGCTAGAAGCGTCCGTAATGCGAGAAGGCGCGGTTCGCCTCGGCCATCCTGTGGGTGTCCTCGCGGCGCTTGATTGTTGCACCGGTATTGTTGAAGGCATCCAGAAGCTCGTTTGCCAGCTTCTCCTGCATTGACTTGCCGGGCCGGCCTCGCGCTGAGGTCAAAAGCCAGCGCATGGCAAGGGACTGGCGCCGTGGTCCTTCAATCTGGACCGGGACCTGGTATGTCGCGCCGCCGACCCGGCGAGGCTTTACCTCGATCACGGGCGTCGCGTTCCCAAGGGCCTGCTCGAACACTTCGAGGGGTGCCCGGCCGGTCCGCTCCGCAATCTGGTCGAGCGCGCCATAGACGATGCGCTCGGCGGTGCCCTTCTTGCCACGCTCCATCACCTTGTTGATGAACCGCGCGAGGACCTCGCTTTGGTAGCGCGCGTCCGGCGCGGGAATCCTGCGCTCGACCTTAGCCCGACGTGGCATATCCGTTCCCTCGATCGCGGCACCGTCTGCCGCCGATACGTCAACCCCTCGCAACGCGATGGGTCCTCCATACACACGAAAAAGCGGTGAACGTCTAAAGACGTCCGGCCGCTTCTCGCACCGTGTTCAATCAGACCCGCCGTAGCGGATTGGGCCTAGAGGATCACTGTTGCCAGCACGTCCTCAAGAGCGCTTTGCGCTCTACTTCGGCGCCTTGGTCCCGTATTTCGACCGCGCTTGCTTACGGTTGTCTACACCGCGGGCATCCAGGGTACCGCGAACGATGTGGTAACGAACGCCGGGCAGGTCTTTCACCCGGCCTCCCCGCACCAGCACCACGGAGTGCTCCTGGAGGTTATGCCCTTCGCCGGGGATGTACGCGGTGACCTCCATACCGTTGGTCAGGCGAACCCTGGCGATCTT
>DASUQU010000275.1:0-4819 GCA_036280495.1 Thermomicrobiales bacterium
GTCCAGTTGTGGAGGCCGACGAGCGCCTGGCCGGTGACAAGCGCATCCGGCCCGGCTCCGGCCTGCCGCAGGGTCACCACGGACAGGATGCTGACGACGCCAGCGAAGATGGCGGCGGCTTCCAGGACCCGCGCGCCGATGAAGCCCAGCGCGACCGCTTCGTTCTGCCTTTTGACCACCGGGTACAGCACGACCGCGGTGCCGATGCAGGCCAGGGCCACGATGATCTCTAGGACGCCGCCGAAGATTACGGGGGTGTCTGGGCCAGGTCCGGCGATGTAGTTCGGATCATTCCGCACCGGGCCGTAGAGGGCGATGGTCGGGATGGAGATGAAGGTGATCAGGTAGATCACGCCCGCAGTCAGCGCGGTCTTCCTCAGTGAGTCCATCGGGACTCGCCTCGTTGCTGTAGTTCGGTCGATGACGGTCATATCGTTCCTTTCTGTAGATCTAGTGAGCACCTATCGAGATGCGACGGTGGGTACCTCGGGCTGGTCGGGGTCGACAGAGGTGACCGAGACCAGCGGCAGGCCTAGGTCGCGCACTTTCTGGAGTAGGCCATGAAGGGCGGCCTGGTCGACGACCAGGCCAGAGATGAGGGTGGTGCCGTCGGGTTCGTTGGTCAGGCTCAGTCCGTCGAACCAGGCGGCCCATCGGGAATGAAGGTGCCCTTGGAGGCGGATTTCGTACCGTCCGGCCCCGTGATGGCTGCCGGTCGATATCTCGCTCATGGTGCTCCTTCCGGTGTTGCTTCCCTGGATGGATCTCCGCCGCGTTGCGGACGTTTCCTTGGGCTTGATCGAAGGTAGGAGGAGATGTGATGAGCGGGCATCCACACATGTGTTGATTGATGTGGTGATTTGCTGATGTGGCCGATCGGGACGAGTGGGGGTGGGAGAACAGGGCGGCAGGTGCTGGGCGCTCAGCCAGACGGCGCGAGCCGCGAGACGCTCTCGCTCGCGTCAACCAGACGTGCCCGGCACGTGCCGAGTCAGACTCTGGGTCTGGCTGGTTGGCGGGCTTGGCCCGATGCTGCGCGTTCGTGGCGCCTCGCGGCATTCCGGAGCCGCACTGCGCCCAAGTAGCCTCGAGGGACTTGCCGTGGCCCTGTGCCTACGAGCCGCGAAACGACGACGCGCCGGGGGTTAGCGTTAGCGGTCGCGAGTCCGCGACAACAGGTCGAGTTCCCGGGCCCGGCGGACCGCGGCCCGGCGATTGTTCACACCGAGCTTGGCGTAGATCCTGTTGGTGTGTGTTCGCACGGTGCTCAGGGCCACGGTGAGCTCGCGAGCGATGTCCGGGCCGTCCAGGTCGGTTCCGAGTAGCCGGAGCACGTCCAGCTCCCGTTCGCTCAGCGGCTCGATCAAGCCCGGTTGGACGGGCGGACCGCCCTCGATCTTTTTTGCGGCGGCGAGGAGTCGACGGACATAGCTCGGGGCGATTCCCTGTTTCGCCGCCGCTTTCAGCAGGGAGGCGATGGGTGGGCCCTCATCGATGAAGGTTCGGACGTAGCCCTCCGGCTCAGCCAGCGACAGAGCGCGTCGCAGGGATGCAAGCGCGGCAGGGATGTCCCCTTGCGTCTGCTGAGCAAGCGCCTGCAGGACCAGGACCTCCAGAACGCTCCCTGTTCTCGCCCCCTCCTCCGCCGCTCGCAGGAGTCGCTCCAACAGTGAGGTCACCTCGTGGATGGAGCCTCCGAAACGCTCAGCCCGGTCCCGGGCCAAGAGCACCCTGGCGAGGGTCAAGTGCTCGAACTCGCGCAGGTAGCTGACGTCGTCCTCAACTGAGAGGCCTCGCTCACCCGCCCAGCCGAGCGCCTCACCCCATCTGCCTTGCGCGATCCATACTCGCGCCCGCAGTGCCGAGACCGGCCGCACATCGGGGGAGAAATCACTCACATACAGGCGGTCCGCCTCGTCGAGCAGGTCGAGAGCGCCGCCCAGATCTCCTTCAGCCGCCCGTATCCGCGCCATTGCGACGCGCCAGCGATACCGGTTCGGCGGCAGGCCAGCGTGCTCGCCCAGTTCACTACTCGTCAGCAGGTGCTGCATGGCGGCATCAAGCTCATTGCGTTCATAGCAGATCCGGCTCATGCCCACGTGCATGTCCGCCGCTCCCCTCAGCGCGGGGGCAGCATGTTCGGTCGCGATCCGCAGTCCACGCTCGTACGTGCTCATTGCCTCGCGCAGACGACCTTGCGTAATCCGGATGTCCGCCAGAGTGATGGCGCCACCAAGCACGTCCGAGAGGTACCCAGCCTTCTCCAGACTGGCCATGCCATCGGCATACCAACGCTGCGCTGCATCCAAATCCCCGCCTGTCCAGTACGCAAGTCCCAGAAAGGCGGCTGCGGCTCCACGCCCGAAATGATCCTCCTCACCGACAAGTTCGAGCGCCCGCCGGGCATGGGCCATGGTGCCGGCCACATCGCCGAGGATCATGGCCTGCCCCGCACGGTAGATGGCGATCGCACCCGGAAGATCTCGAAACGCCTCCTCGTCCACCACGACCATCCCCGCCGACGGGGCTTGGGGTTCTTCACCGATGTCGCTCGGTGTGGCCAGCCACCGCTCGGCGTCACGCAGACGCGCCTCAACGCCCTCGAGATCGCCACTGACCATCAGTGCCCCGACATACGCAACGCTCAGCACCGGCCTGACCCGGATCACCTCCTCAGGAAGCGCCTCGAGCCAGCCACGCAGCGTCGCGTCCTGTCGACCCTTGCGCAGTCCTGGCATCGCCAGCTCGACCAGGTTCGCCGCCCGCTCGAAGTCCTCGCCGGCCATCGCATGGCCGATCGCCTCAGACCGTTCGCCGTGCTGCTCGTACCAATCGCTCGCCCGCCGGTGCAGCTCACCGACACCGTCGGGCTGCTCGTCCAGCAGGCGCGCTCGCAACACGTCCGCGAAGAGCTGGTGATAGCGATACCACAGGCGGCGGTCATCGAGCGGGACCAAGAACAGGTTCCCTCGCTCCAGCCCTGCCAGCATGGCTTTGCCGCCGTCCTGTCCGATGACCGCATCGCACAGTGAGCCTGTCAGCCGGTCCAGGATGGAGGTTTGCAGCAGGAAGCTCCGGACATCTTCGGGCTGACGCCGTAAGACTTCTTCAGCCAGGTAGTCGACGATGTACCGATCATCCCCAGCGAAGCCGGCGATGAAGGCGGGGATGTCGTCTCGGCCCTGCATGGAGAGCGCCGCCAATTGGAGCGCGGCCATCCACCCCTCAGTGCGCCCCTCCAGCGCGGCCACCTCGTCGGCCGTCAGCGACAGTCCCATCACGTCGTTGAGGTACGCCGCGGCCTCAGCGAGCGTGAACCGCAGATCGGCGGCGCGGATCTCGACCAGCTCGCCACGCCCGCGCAACCGCGCCAGCGGCAACGCGGGGTCGGCGCGGCTGGCGATCACCAGGTGAACCTGCGGGGGCAGGTGCTCCAGCAGGAAGGCCATCCCGTCCTGCACGTCAGGCGCGTCGATGACGTGGTAGTCGTCGAGCACCAGCACGATATCGTCCGCGATGCCATCGAAGTCGTTGAGAAGCGTGATCAGACCCGATTCGATCGGGGGCGGTTGGGGCTCCCGCAGGCGCGTGAGCATGTCCGCGCCGACCCCGGGTGCCACCGTATGCAGCGCGGCAATCACATAGGTCCAAAAGGTCGCGGGATCGTTGTCGCCCTGGTCGAGCGACAGCCATGCTGCGGACCGCTCATCGGTCGGTCTGGCCGGTCCCGCGGTCAGCCACTCGGCCAGTAGCGTCGTCTTGCCGAACCCGGCCGGTGCGGAAACGAGCATCAACTTCGACGCGGCCCCACGGTCCAGGCGCTCCGTCAGCCGAGGGCGCGGCACCAGACCATGTCGCGACCTCGGGACAAAGAGCTTCGTCTGGAGCAGGGGGGCTGGCACCACCATCTCCTGTAGCGAGCTGAATCATCCCGGAAAGTCCGGAACCTCACCGGTGTGAGAGTTCAGCGATTGGCTGAGCTGGTTGTTGAGCGTAGTAGGCGGCCTCGAGTTCGGTCGACGGCGGTGAGATCTTTGCTCTGTTGATACGCGTGCGTATCCCACCAGGAGTTCGTTCATCAGGCTGCAATGACGCTGACCGGCAACGCCCGTCAAGTTCTCCCCTACGCCGACGCGTTGTGCGTCAACCGCCTCTGGTCAGCGCGGCCGTGGCCGCAGACGCGCCACCATCGGTCGGAAGTCTTGTCTGGAAGGCCTCGCTCGCGCTAGCGACTAAGCGAAGTCGATTCCGCGATCCACTCGAGGCCGCCGATCTCTTCCGGCGCTCGTAAGACTCCATGCAAAGGAGACCGGGGCGCGTACCCCTCGAACTCCAAAGCTTCCAAGTCGATCACACCCTGGTGCACCGGGTGCGGGGACGTATCCGCCTGCTGCGCCAGCAGAGCTGCCCGTTCTGCTCCGGTGGGAGGTGGTCTCACCGGCGTGGTCCTTTCGGCGCTGGATTTTGCGCGCCGGTGATCTGAAGGGACTCGAATGAGCGTCCGCGGTTCGTCGCTCGATCGGACCTCGTCGATCGCATGAGGTTGCCGGGGTCGACTTTGCCCAACACCTCACGTCCGCCGGTGGAGGTGACCCCTGTGGCGACCACGACGGCCATGCTGGTCACCTGGCCTCCGGCGCCGCTGCGGCGGACATGCAGATAAGTCGCGTCGAGAAACAGGTAAGGGAACGCCGTGTGGTGCAGCGGCCTGTCGCGGAATGCCGTCACGGTCTCGTCCAAGCCGGCGCAGATGCGGGAGACCTCCGACTTGGAGATGCCCGAATCGATGGTCGACAACAACCTTGGTCTCGCACCGTTC
>DASUQU010000276.1:0-6863 GCA_036280495.1 Thermomicrobiales bacterium
CGTTTCGCGGATCAGGGATGTCGGGAACCCCTGGCTCGATGCTGGAATCGTCCCATTTTCGACCCTGGGCTACCGGCATGACCGCGAGTATTGGGAAGAGTGGTTCCCGGCAGAGATGATCTCCGAGAGCTTCCCTGGTCAGTTTCGCAACTGGTTCTACTCGATGATCGCCCAGAGCACGGCTCTCGTTGGTCGCCCCCCGTTCCTGACCGTCTTCTCCTACGCCCTTATGCGCGACGAGAAGGGCGAAGAGATGCACAAGAGCAAGGGAAACGCTATCTGGTTCGACGAGGCGGCCGAGGAGATCGGGGTCGACGCTATGCGGTGGCTCTTCGCGCGAGCCAATCCCGACGCCAATCTCAACTTCGGCTACCACATTGCCGACGAGGTCCGGCGGCGATTCATTCTTCCCTTGTGGAACTCCTATGCATTCTTCGCCACCTACGCCGCGCTCGACCGCTTCGATCCGCACGCCACCGAGAACCAGGTCCCACTCGCGGACCGTTCGATCCTCGACCGATGGATCATCTCCCGTCTGCACCAACTCGTGGCCGAGGTTCGTGGGGCGCTTGACGACTACGCGCCGGATCGCGCCGCGCGCTCCATCGAGCGATTCACCATCGACGAGCTGTCAAACTGGTACATCAGGCGAAATCGGCGGCGCTTCTGGAAAAGTGAGAACGATGCCGATAAGGCCGCGGCCTATCAAACCCTCTACGAGAGTTTAACGACGCTTGCGCGCCTCCTCGCTCCCTTCACACCATTCCTGGCAGAGGCGATCTATCAGAACCTCGTGCGTAGCGTCGATCCGAACTCGCCGGAATCTGTGCATCTCACCGACTATCCGGTCTCGCACTCCAACCGGATCGACGAGTCGTTGTCGCGCGACATGGATGCCGTGCTCGAGATTGTCGGAGCAGGCCATGCGGCTCGCCAAGAGGCGGCAATCAAAGTTCGCCAGCCGCTCCCGGCACTTTTGGCCCACACCCGGGACCCGTCAATGCTCGAGTCAGTGATGAGACTCCAGGATCAGATACTGGACGAATTGAATGTGAAGTCTTTGCAGCCGATGGCAGACCCGGGGCAATACGTGTCGTACACCATCCGCCCCAATCTGCGCGTGCTTGGGCCCCGCCTCGGCAAGCAACTCAATACCGTCCGGGCCGCTCTGGCAGAACGCGATGCGGGCGAAGTGGCTGCTCTTGTGCGAAGTGGGAGTGAAATCCACCTTGACACTGCGGAGGGCGAAGTGACGCTCGAACCGAGCGACGTTTTGGTCGACGCGGTCCGGCTACCGGGATACGCGGCGGCGCAGGGTCCCCGCTCAACGGTCGTTCTCGACACGACATTGACGCCGACGCTGATCGAAGAAGGCTTGGCGAGGGACTTCGTACGAGGGATCCAGGACGCCCGCAAGCAGGCGGGGTATCAGATCGACGACACGATTGAAATCAAGTTCGTCGCCGATCCCGAGGTGGCGCGGGCGATCCGAGCTCACCGCACGTATGTCAGTACCGAAACGTTGGCCACGGCACTTGAAGGAAATCCGGTGACTGGTGCCTCTGACGCGGTCGAACCGGAGTCGGTGGAGGGACCGGGTGGCCAAATTGCGAAAGACGGTTGGTATCTCGACCAAATTGATGTCGGCGACCACCAGGTACGCATTGCCGTACGAGCAACCGGCACACGCGGAGAATGACGCGGGGTGCACAAACGCGATGAGTTTCGTCTCATCCTTGACATGGTATCCTCTCGAACGTCGGCGCGATTCGAATATGACCCGCTACTCCGTTCGTCGAGGGCGATTGCCAGGTCCTCGCACCCTGGAGACCGATGCGGTCAGGCTCGAATGAGGCGTCGGTTTGATGGCGGTCAGCGCTGATCGCCACACGCGGAGCGAGGATGAACAATGTCCGACCTGCGGTTTCAGCAGTACCTGGCTCGGTTCCACAACGCTCGCCTCAATCGTCGTGCACTTGTTCAGAGAGCCGCCGCCGCGGCCGTAGCGGTACCGGCTGGGGCAGCACTTGGCGCACATCGCGTCGGCGCCGCACCCCTAGCCGCGCCCCGCCGCCAGATCGACGCCAAAACGCTCGTCATTGCCGATGACTTGAGGCCAGGCGCCAACTGGATCACCTTCGATCCGGCTTGGATCTACGAGATCAATGCGGCCGCCGGACATTGCCTCAACTATGAGCCGCTCTATGATCTGCCGGACTCGACCAAGCCGGACGAGTTCACTCCCCTTCTTGCGGCTGACTTTCCCGAGGTCTCTGAAGACGGCCTCGAGGTCATCATTCCGCTTCGCTCAGGCGTGAAGTTCCACAGCGGCAATGAGATGACAGCCGACGACGTCGTCTTTTCCTGGAACCGGACCAAGAACATCAAATATCAACCCTCGTTCTTGGCGACGGACTACTGGTCGAGCGTCGAAGCCGTTGACCCGCTTACGATCAAGATCAATCTGGTATCTCAGAACGCCGCACTTGTTGCGATCTTGACGTCGTTACCGCTTGCGGTTACCGACAGCAAGCTCCTCAAGGAGAATGGCGGGACGGACGCCGAGGACGCCGATCAGGTGGACACGGCGAAGGAATGGTTCAACGCTGGCAACTCGGCTGGCACCGGTCCTTACCGGCTGACGGCGTGGGAAATCGAGAATCAGATCATTCTGGAAAAGAACCCCGATTACTGGGGCGAGCCGGCGAAACTCGACCGAATGATCTGGCGTAACGTCGTCGACGCCAATTCCCAATTGCAAGCGGTCCAGGCGGGCGAGGCGGATATCGCCTATTCAGTCGACCCAGACGTGGCCGGCAGCGTTACTGAGGATCCCAATCTGCAACTGATTTCGGGACCGTCCCTCGCCATCGAATACCTGGCGATGCATACCCAGGAGGATCCCGGAGGTCCATTGGCGAATCCCACGCTGCGCCAGGCACTTGGCTATGCGATTGACTACGACGGCATCGTCAACGGTCTGATGAGCGGAGCCGCGATTCAACCGGCAACGATCGCGCCGGAGCCGTTGCCAGGCACAGTTGAGATCCAGGACAAGAAGTACGTCACAGATCTGGCCCGGGCTCAAGAGCTCTTCGATGAGGCGGGGGGCGGTCCCCTGGAGCTAACGTTCAGTTACGGCGCAGGAGACGTCGCCGAAGGTGGCCTCGATCTAGAAACGCTCTGCACGAAGCTGCAGGCCGACCTTCAGCAAATTGAGGGACTGACGATCAAACTGAACCCAATGGACTCGGGGCAGCGCTTAGAGCAATATCGGGCTGGCAAGCTTCAGATGACGATCGGCCCCTGGACACCAGATTTCCCGGACGTCCACGCCTACGCCGAGCCGTTTGGCCGGACGGACACCGCCGCGGCGGGACGTGTTGGATACTCCAACCCCGAGGTTGACGCCGCGCTTGATGCCGCGATTGCCGAATCCGATCCGGAAGCGCGGGCCGCAGCGTATGCCGACATATTGAGCACGATCATTACGGATGCGCCGTTCCTTGTGCTCTATCAGCCGATCGCTCAGAGGCCAGCCAACAAGAATGTCCAAGACGTGCAAACGCATTCCGTGTACCAGCTCTACCTCCGTAACGCATCGAAGTCCGCGTAGTGCTTGAGTGGCGGCGCGACACGGGCGTGTCGCGCCGCTAATAGCCCGCCATCCATCCGGGAGCCGCCGTGGGATTCTGGGCGTTCATAGCCAGGCGGATGCTGTTAGCGCTTTTCGTCCTGGTAATTGTGAGCATCGCCACGTTTTCGCTGGCACACGCGGTGCCGGGCGATCCGATCGAGGCGGTACTTGGCGATCGCCAGGCGGACAACCCGGAGGTCCGGGCGGCACTCGAACGTCGTTGGGGACTCGACAAACCGCTGCCTCTCCAATACGTCTATTACGTTGGCAATTTGCTCCAAGGCGATTGGGGAGAGTCGATCTCCAATCGCACGCCTGTCGCCCAGGCATTGCGTGACCGTGTCCCGGCGACCATCGAGCTTTCAATGTTCGCCTTGATCTTCGCTGTTGTGCTCGGAGTCCCTCTGGGAATCATCGCCGCATTGAACCAAGATCGCTGGCCGGATCACGTGTGTCGCTTCATTACCCTTCTCGGGACGTCGATTCCCGTGTTCTGGCTCGGTCTCCTGCTCCTTTATGTCTTCTTCTACCAGTTGAAGTGGCTGCCGGGTCCCGGGCGTCTTGACGTCGGCATGAAACCGCCGCCGACGATTACCGGTATGGTGACCATTGACGCGCTAGTGCAAGGGGATTGGGAGGTGTTGCGGGCAGCCCTGCGTCGCCTGATCTTACCCGCTATCGTGCTCGGATCATTCTCGATGGGGATCGTGGCGAGAATGCTTCGATCTTCGCTCCTTGCCTCGATGGGTGACGACTATGTGCGGACAGCCAGGGCGAAGGGACTTGGAGAGCAGTCGGTGGTTGCGAGTCATGCCCTACGCAATGCGCTGATTCCGACAGTGACCGTCCTCGGGCTGACAACCGCTGGCCTGCTCGCCGGCGCAGTCCTCACGGAGACCATATTTTCCTGGCCTGGAATCGGCAGTTTCGCTGTCTCCGCGGCGCTGAAGCGCGACTACCCGGCCCTCCTTGGGGTAACGCTGATCGTCGCGGTTATCTATGTGCTGGTCAATCTGCTCGTTGATGTCATCTACGGCTTGCTCGACCCGAGGATTCGGTCGACATGACGTCGATGAGCATCACCACTGAATGGCCGCGGTAATGACGACCCGAGAGATTGCCATCGAGGCTGGCGGAGTGCGTGCGCAGCCTCGCTCGGATACAGGCGAGATTCCGGGCGTGATGATCCCGGGTCGCAAAGCGCGCTCGCCCCTGGGAGATGCGATCCGCACGTTGCGCCGCAAGCCTTGGGCCATGTTCGGATTGGTCGTCCTCCTTTCCTGGCTAGTAGTCGGATTGATGGCCCCCGTGCTACCGATTCAGGATCCTGACTACCAGGACCTCTCGCAGAAATTACGCAGCCCCAGTTCGGCCCACCCCCTCGGTACGGACGACCTGGGACGAGACATGGTAAGCCGCATCGTCTGGGGTGCGCGCGTATCGGTGCCGGCGGGCATTTTGGTCATTGCCCTCACGGGGATTGTCGGCTGCCTGCTGGGCGCGGTGGCGGGGTATGTCGGCGGCGCCGTGGACACGGTCGTCATGCGGTCGGCCGATGCTATTCTCTCGTTTCCGTCGATCATCCTCGCGATCGCGATTACCGCCGTGCGAGGTGGACCCGGGTTAAGCAATGCGCTTCTGGCCGTCGCCATTGTGCTTTGGCCCGAATACGCGAGGCTCATGCGCGGCCAGGTGCTGGCAATCCGGTCGAGCGAATATGTCGCCGCCGCGGAGTCGATGGGAGCCGATCGAAAGCGGATCCTCTTCCGACACATCCTACCTTCGACCGACGCGCCGATCATCGTCAAATCAACTCTGGACGTCGGCGCTGCAATCGTGCTGACTGCCGGGCTGAGCTTCATCGGGCTGGGTGCGGTTCCACCAACTGCTGAATGGGGCGCAATGATCAAACAGGGCGCCGACAAGGGGTTGCAATTCTGGTGGTATGCGGCGGCTCCGGGTCTCGCCATCATGTCAGTCGTGATGGCACTCAATTTCCTCGGCGACGGATTGCGCGACGCCCTCGATCCGCGCCGCCGCGGCGGCTGATGCGTCCTGAAGAACTCGCCCCTCCGCACCTGCGATCGTTCCTGGAGGAGCGTGGAATCGATGCCAGATTTGTTGCTCCCGGTTCGCCAATGCCAACCGTGCCACTCGCTGCTCAGGCCATCGGGGTACCTGAAGACCAGATCTTGAAGACCCTGCTCTTTGCCGGGGTCGACGGTGGCTACGTGGTGGCAATTGCCAATGGCACGCGACGTATTGACCGCACGCGGCTGGCAGACGCCGCGTCGATGCGGAAGCCGCGCCCGGCCAATCCAGCCGATATCATGGCGGTAACAGGTTTTCCCGCCGGCGGCGTCGCCCCGCTTGCCCTTCCTCCGTCAGTTCCGGTCGTTGTCGATTCGGCGACCGCGGCACTGAGCTTCGCTTATGGCGGAGGTGGGCAAGAGCACCTGTTGCTTCGCGTTCAGATCTCGGACGTCATCCGCTGCAACAACGCACTGGTCGCCCACATCACCGAGACTCCAGACCAGACTGTTCGCTAGCCCGCTCGACCGAATCTCGGCGATACTGCGGTCAGTCTGGCCAACCGCGCCCGCGGACCGCGGTTCACTACCGGGAATTCTTCGCCGTGTCCACGACACTCGTCATTATCGGCTTGCCGTCAAGCGGCAAGACGACAGTTTTCAACGCGCTCACCCGCGCTCAGGCCGAAACCGGCGGCTATTCCTCCAGCCCGGATGAACCGAACCTCGCCACCGTGAAAGTCCCGGACGCTCGCCTCGATCGACTTACGGAGATGTTCCGCCCTCAGAAGCGGGTACCGGCGGATGTCCAGTATCTCGATGTGGCTGGCATTGCCAAAGGCATCGCCGAAAAAGGCATGAGCGGCACACTGCTCAGTCATCTCAGCCAAGCCGATGCGCTTGTGGTCATCGCTCGCGCGTTCGATGACCCGAATGTTCCGCATGTGGAGGAGGGCGTCGATCCGTCGCGAGACGTCGAGACGCTCCAACTCGAGCTTCTCTTCAGCGACCTTGCCGCCGTCGAAAAACGGCTGGACAGAATTGCCAACCAGAAGCAGAAGGTCGTCGTCCGGGAGCGCGAGGCAATGGATCGAGAACGCGCGCTGATGGAGCGGCTGCGGGAGTCGTTGGAGGCGGACACGCCGATCCGCGAGATTCTGCCGGAGATCGACCCCGAGGACGCCAAGACGTTGCGT
>DASUQU010000277.1:0-3747 GCA_036280495.1 Thermomicrobiales bacterium
GCTGTACGGCTGATCCCAGCGGTCGAGCGCCGCGCCGATCTCGGCGCCGACCCGGCCAAACCCGCAGATGACGACATGGTCGCCGGCCGGCGCCACCGGCGGCGGTGGCCCGGCGGCCAGCCGCTCCTGACGCTCCACACCGGGAAGGTGCTCGGCAATACGGACGAGGCGAGGCGAGATGGCGACCAGGATCGGCATGGCCAGGATTGAGCAGAGCGCGACTGACAAGATCGTGCCGTACTTGCCAAGGTCGATCAGCCCGTGCTCCAACCCCGAGCTGGCGAGGATGAAGCTGAACTCGCCCATCTGCGCCATGACTACGGCGGCCAGCGTCGACGTTCGGTGATCGACGCCCGCGGCCAGCAGGGCGCCTCCGGTGATGAGCAGCTTCCCAACAACCAGTGCCAGGGCGAGCCCCACCACGAGCTGCCATTGCGCGATCAGGGTGAACGGGTCGATCAACATGCCGACCGCGACGAAGAACAGCGTCGCGAAGATATCCCGGATCGGGATGATATCGGCGAGCACTTGCTCTTCGAAATCGGTTTCGGAGACGACGACCCCCGCCAGGAACGCCCCCAAACCGAGCGACAATCCGGCCACATGCGTGGCCAGGGCAACCCCGAGAGCGATGGCGACGATGGCGAGCATGAAGAGCTCTCGCGAGCCGGAGCGCGCGACGACGCGCAGCAGCGGAGGCACGAGCCGGGTGCCGAGGAGAAACGCCGCGATCAGGACCACCGCCGAGATCAGCAGCGATTCCGCGATGCCGAGACCTCCGCCGCGCTGGCCGGCGATGACGGGAATGAGCGCGAGCATCGGCGCCAGGCTGAAGTCCTGGACGATACCGAGACCGAGCGCCACCCGAGCCTGCGGGCTCTCCATCTCTCCGCGGCCCATGAGTGTCTTGAGCGCGACGATCGAACTGGAGATGGCGAAGGCGCCACCGAGCAGGAGCGCCGACTGCAACGTCCAGCCACCGGCCAACCCCGCCGCGATCCCCAGGAGCACCGTCAGCGGGATCTGGATCGCCCCACCCAGCAGAGCGGCGCGGCGGACACGGATCACTTCACTCAGGGAGAACTCGACGCCGAGTCCAAACATCAGGAGCGCGACACCGAGATTTGCCAGCAGCTGCACCTGATCGACATCGGCGACCAGTCCGGGCGTATTCGGCCCGATGACCAGTCCCGCCAGGATGTAGCCGATCAGCGCGGGCAGGCCCAGCCGCTGCGCGATGAGACCGCCGATCGTCGCCGCGCCGAGTGCGAGCACGACGTCGACGATGAGGCCAACATCCTCCATGATCGCTCCGGCCGGGCTCTCCCGACAGCGCAGGACTCCGCGACGTACAAATCACGTACGAGTATTGAAGCAGCAATTTGCCTTTTAGCGAATGTGCACGCGCCCAACCGCGAGACCAAGACTGACTCATGCCTGGCGGGACAGCTGAGCCGCATCGTTGGCAGGGTAGCTTGCTTGGTCCGAGCCACGGATCGCGCCGGGGTCGAATCTATACTCCTGCCAATCTCACGATCGTCCGAACCGCGGAGGGATCCGTGCCTGATCGGCCAACGACGTTCAACGTGCCCGCCTGGCGACGCCGGCTGCGTGTCGCGCAAGGCCAGGAACCGGCCGATCTCGTCCTGGCCGGAGGCGAGATCGTCGACGTCTTTGCTGGAGACACGTACCAGGCTGACGTGGCTATTGCCGAAGGGGTCATCGCCGGGGTTGGCTCCTACCCGCGGGCACGGGAACGACTCGACGTTGCAGGCAAATGGATCTGCCCCTCGTTTATTGATGCGCATGTCCACACCGAGAGCGCTCTAGTCTGGCTGCCCGAGTTCGCCCGTGCGGTCGTTCCCCACGGCACCGGTGCGGTCGTGACCGATCCCCACGAGATCGCCAACGTCGCCGGGCTGGCGGGTATGGAGGCGATGAGGGCCGCCGTGCGGGGATTGCCACTCGGCATCTTCTTTACAACGCCGTCCTGCGTACCAGCCAGCTCATGGGAATCACCGGGGGCCGAGTTTGGACCAGCCGAGATGGCACAGATGCTGGAATGGCCGGAGTGTGTCGGACTCGGCGAGCTCATGAATTTCCCAGGGGTCCTCGCCGGCGATGAAGATATCGCCCGAAAACTGGCCGCCTCAACGGGCAGACGCCGCGACGGACACGCCCCGGGCGTACATGGCGCCGCATTGCAGGCCTACGTGGGAGCGGGTCCCGGCTCGGATCACGAATCGACGACGCTAGTGGAAGCGCGGGAAAAGCTGCGCGCCGGGCAGATGGTGATGATCCGGGAGGGATCCTCGGCGCGGAACATGGCCGCGCTTCTTTCCCTTGTTACGGATGCGACGTACCCCCGCTGCTGCTTCTGCTCCGACGACCGCGACGCCCATACCCTGATCCATGACGGGCACATGGATGTCACTCTGCGCCAGGCAATCGCGATGGGACTCGACCCAGTACGAGCGATCCGGTTGGCCACCTGGAACGCAGCCGACTACTGGCGGCTCGAAGGCCGGGGTGCAGTCGCGGCCGGATTTCGCGCAGATTTGGTCGTGCTGGACGACCTGCGCGAGGTTCGCGTCGGGATTACGCTCCACGACGGGAAGATCGTCGCCCGCGATGGAGCCGTGATCGATGACGCGGTCGTCGGGAGCGCCATCCCTGACAGCCTGCGCGACAGCGTCCATCTCGCGCCACTCAGCCTTGGCGACCTTCGCCTCGATCCCGCGGCGGCGAACGTCGCCGTCGGTGTCATCCCGGGCGAGATCGCGACCCGGCTGCTCGACGTCGAACCTAAGGTGCGCGACGGCTGGGCTGTTGCCGCGCCCGAGCGGGATCTCCTGAAACTCGTCTGCGTCGAGCGTCACCAGGCCACGGGCCGGGTCGGGGTCGGCTACGTGCACGGTTTCGGGCTGCGCAAGGGTGCGCTGGCATCCTCGATCGCCCACGACGCCCACAATATCGTCGCCGTCGGCGCCGACGACGCTGACCTGCTGCTGGCGATCGTCACCGTTGCCGAGAGCGGCGGCGGGCTGGCCGCTGTCGCCGACGGTCAGGTGCTGACTCAGATGGCCCTTCCGATCGCCGGCATCCTCTCGGACCGTCCACTTGCAGAAGTGGGAAGCGCGTACGCGGCATTGGAGGATGCGGCGCGAGCACTCGGTAGCCGGCTTCCGTCGCCGCTCGGCCTCCTGGCGTTTCTGGCGCTGTCGGTGATTCCGGAAGCTCGGGTCACCGATCGCGGGTTCGTGCGGGTCGGCTGATGGGCTACCAATCACCCATCACCGCCGTCACTGGGATATCCTGATCCGGGAAATTCGGTTCAAGAGTGAATTGGACATTTCGTGAGCAGCACTGACACCGAAACGCAGCCGCAGACTGCAACCGCGCCAGGGCACGCACCCGCCGTCGGAGACAGCCCGGACGGAATCGATCCTTCCCAATTGCCGCCGGACTTGGAACGGATCGACCTCAGCGATCCAGAGTACCGAGAGCACGCGTTCGAGCGCTACGAGGAGATGCGCGCCAAGTGCCCCGTGAGCCGAGCCATCGTCACTGCCGGCGAGGAGAGCGACGGCAATCGCGGGTTTTTCAATCGACCGCTCTGGCTGGTCACCGATTACGAGGAAGGATCGCGCGCTCTCCTCGAGCGGGCGATGACCGTCGACATGACCTCGGTGCTGACGCCGGAGCAACTGGCGCAGATGCCGGAGACGCCCGAGGAGTTCAAACCCC
>DASUQU010000278.1:0-9908 GCA_036280495.1 Thermomicrobiales bacterium
CGCGCGGGGAGCCGACGAGGTCGTCCAGCCGGAGTTTGAGGCGGGTCTCGAGTTCGTGCGCCAAGTGTTGGGCTGGCAGGGAATCGATACGTTCGAGACCGACGATCTGGTGAGCGCGAGGCGACAAACAGTCTACGGAACCAAGGAGTCTGATGCCGCGCTGGAGAGAGAGTAAATCCAATTCGCAGTACGCGACGTAGATAGAGCCAAGAAGCCGGCGAGCCCTCCCCAGACCCACCGCTTCTCGAACCCAAACCCCTTCCCCTTCCCGCACGTGCCCGGCCCTCGCGGCCGGGTTCGTGTTTGTCTGGGGTCGGGAAGTCGGGAAGTAGAGGGTAAGACGGCAACGGCCAGCCAGACCAAGAGCCAACAGCCATTAGTCGATAGCCAATAGCCCGTCACCTTATCGCGCTCAAACCCTTGCACTCAGGCGACGCCTGGTGCGTAATTCCGCCCGGCGCAGCAATGGCTCGTCGTGGGGGAGAGATTGTCAATCGACGCCACCACAACCGTCCGAGTCGGGCCACAGAAGTCGACCCCGGCAAACGGTGCTGTCCGCCGGTGGCTCCTCCACGGTCGGCCCGAGGATCTGGAGGGTCCGCACGCATCGGAGCATGGCGCTCACCAGCACTCCTGGTGGCAGGTCATGTGCTTGACCGGCGTCGATTACTTCTCGACCCTCGGGTACCAGCCGGGTATCGCCGCGCTGGCCGCGGGGTCCCTCGCCCCGATGGCGACCCTGGTTCTGGTGCTCGTGACCCTCTTTGGCGCACTGCCGATGTACCGGCGCGTCGCCGCGGAGAGCCCTCACGGCGACGGATCAATCTCGATGCTGGAGCGGCTCCTTTCGTGGTGGCAGGGCAAGATCCTGGTCCTAGTGCTGATCAGCTTCGTGCTGACCGCCTTCGTGGTGACGATCACCATCTCTGCTTCGGACGCCGCGGCCCATATCACGGAGAACCCGTTTGGTCGCTCCCTGGTAGGTCACGAGATCCCAATCACACTCGGGTTGATCTTGCTCCTCGGCATCTTCTTTCTGCGTGGGTTCTCGGAAGCAATCGGCGTGGCCATCGGCATTGTGGCCGCCTACCTCGCACTCAATGCCGTGGTGCTCGTGCGCGCCTACTGGGAGATTGGGCTGCATCCGTCGCTTCTCGGCAACTGGCGCGATTCGCTTCAGCTGGAATACAGCAGCCCCATCGCAATGGCGTTGACCGCGATCTTCCTCTTTCCGCGATTGGCTCTTGGTCTGTCCGGCTTCGAGACGGGCGTCGTTGTCATGCCGTTGGTCAAGGGCTGTGCAGCCGACGATCCGCAGCACCCGGAGTGTCGCATCCGGAACACCGGCAGGTTGTTGACGCTCGCGGCGTCGATCATGAGCGTGATGCTGATCTCGAGCAGTCTGGTGGCGACGCTGCTCATCCCGCACGAAGCCTTCGAAGAGGGCGGTGAGGCGTCTGGCCGCGCGCTGGCCTTCCTCGCTCACGAATATCTCGGCGACGTCTTCGGCACGATCTACGACGCCTCCACGATCCTGATCCTCTGGTTCGCAGGCGCCTCGGCTATGGCCGGCTTGCTCAACATCGTGCCCCGCTACCTTCCGCGCTACGGCATGGCGCCCGACTGGACGCGGGCGACGCGACCGCTGGTTATCCTCTACACGCTGCTCTGTTTCGCGGTGACCATCCTCTTCCGGGCTGATATCAACGCCCAAGCCGGTCCGTATGCGACCGGCGTGCTGGCGGTGATTACCTCGGCCTCGGTAGCGGTATTCCTCTCAGAATGGCGCAAAAAGGACCGGGGAGCGATCGTCTGGTTCGGCGCCTTCATGGTGATCTTCATCTACGCATTTCTCAACACGATCTTCGAGAATCCAAGCGGTCTCAAAATGGCGGCAATCTTCTTTGCCATGATCGTCATCATCTCGTTGGTCTCTCGGGTCGTGCGCGCGACCGAGTTGCGCGCCACCGAGGTCGAGTTTGACGAGACCGCCGATCGCTTCATCCGGGAGGCGGCGAAGCGCGGTACCTTGCGCCTGATCGCAAATCACCCGGACGAGCGGAATACCCGGGAGTACCTGGTCAAGGAGCGTGAAGAGCGGGAAGCGAGCCACATCCCGGCAGGCGATTCCGTGCTCTTCCTCGAGGTGACGGTGAAAGACGCCTCGGATTTCGCCTCGAACGTCAAGGTGAGCGGCGAGGAGATCTCAGGGTTCCGCGTGCTCCAGGTCGAGAGCGCGTCCGTTCCCAACGGTCTGGCGGCCACGCTGCTGGCCATCCGTGACCGGACGGGAAAGAAACCGCACGCCTACTTCGGCTGGGTTGAGGGGAACCCACTCAAGTACTTGGCCCGCTTCGTCATCTTCGGCGAGGGAGATATCGCGCCCGTAACCCGGGAGATCCTGCGTCAGACCGAACCCAACCCGAAGACCCGGCCGGCGATACACGTTGGGTAACGGGTGATGGGTGTTGAGTGATGGGGGGCTACCTCACCATAACCCATGACCTGACACCTATCACCTACGTCGACACTTGCGTCGCGATGAAGTCGAGGAGCTTCTCCAGTTCCGGCAGGCGCTCTCGCGCAAAGGTTCCCGTCTGGTCGGCGGCGGTGAAGGGCAGATCGTAACGAATGCGAGCCCCAGGGCCCCCTTCGGCCTCGTCCCACCAGGCGGACTGGTTCGGCGTCAGGAACCCCTGCTGCACAGCGGGGATGGTCATGCGAGCAAGGCGCTCCATTGCGCGCCGGCGAATGTCATTTTCCTCTTCGCTGAAGAGACCCGGAACAGTTCCCCAGAGCTCGAGCTGATACCCGTCCGGACCGACCCGGACGTCGACGTGTCCGGCCTCGTCATCCGCGCTGATGACCCAGCGGTTCTCGTCGTCGACGGTGCCGTAGGCATAGAATCCCGCCCCCTCCAACGCGTCGCGTACCAGCGCCAGTGCCTCACGAGCGCGGGCAATCACATCCTCGGGGCCGAGTCCATTCGTCTCGGGGACCATTGGTCCATCGTGATCGCGCAATTCGCTCATACGGCGCCCTTGCGCTCGATCTCGCTCTTCACGCACAGAACTCCGTCATGATCCCGAGAAGTGCGTCCGCGGTGCGCGCTGCGCTGACGAGATCGACCCACTCGACGTCGGCGTGAGCGCCATCACCGTCCGGGCCGAAGATCACCGTCGGAATGTCCGCCGCGGCAAGGAACGCCGAATCCATCCACCCACCGGCTCCCACAATCTCCGGTTCGCGGCCGACTGCGCGCGTGAGGTGCCGTTGCGCGAGGTCGACGATCGGTTGATCCAGACCTACGCCGAATGGAGCGCGCACGAGGAGGGTGCGCTGCTCAGCGTGAAATGAGGAATCAGCCGCACCGGCCTGAACGAGAATGTCCGCGATCTGCCCTTCGATCTCGGCGATCGTTTCCCCTGGGATCGTGCGCCGCTCGATCGAAAGCAGACAGCGAGCGGGGTAGGTGGAAAGCTCCTGGCCGCCCTCGATCAGTGAGGCATGGATCGAGGCCGGTCCCAGCAAGGGGTGACCTGGCCGCGACCTCAGCTCGCGATCGAGGTTCGCCAGTCCAGTTAGCACCGGGCCCATCTTGACGATGGCGTCGATGCCCTCTTCCGGGAGCGATCCGTGCGATGCCACGCCGTGTGTTTCCACCTCCAGCCAGACGAATCCCTTGTGCGCTACGCAAAGATCGAGCCCAGTCGGTTCGGCGACGACCGCCGCATCCGCTCTTACATGGCGGACGACATCCTGAACGCCGATTGAGGCGAACTCTTCGTCAGCGACGGCCGTGACGATCACGTCGCCGCGCAACTGGAGTCTGGCTGCTTCGCGACCGGCGAGCATGATCGCGGCGAGGCTCGCCTTCATATCGTAGGCGCCGCGTCCGTAGAGTCGAGTGCCGTCGATGCGCGGCGTCCAGGGCTCGGTCATACCCCCGGCGCCGACGACGTCCATGTGCGCGTTGAGCATGAGCGAGCGGCCGCCGCCGCTGCCGCGGGCGATCGCGATCACATTGGCGCGGCTGGGGCCAAGTTCGTGCATTTCGACGTCGAGTCCCGCTCGCTCGAGCCAGCCGGCGACGAACCGTGCGCTCTCCGCTTCGCCTGCGCCGCCGGGGACGAGATCCGGGTTCGTTGAGTCAATTGCCACGAGTTCGGCGGACAGCGCCGTCAGCTCTTCTTGGGAAATTGCCATACCGCCACTTTCGATTGCCGTTCTCAGCACGGCAAAACACCGTCCGCCTTGGAGAATACCCCGACATGTCGCCGTGAACATCGGGGGTGATTCAGACGGCGACGTAGCGCTCCCCACGCAACACCTGCTGGGCCGCGATGGCGATGCGCAGGAAGTAGCGATCAATGGTGGGAATGAAGTCTTCGATCCGTGCGGTGATGGGTTCGGCTCGCGTTGCCAAAGGGGCTTGTGACTCGCCGCCAATCTCGGAGGTCTCGCCGGCCAGGAATGGCACCAGGGTCTCCAGTGGGAAACGGATGAGAGCAGCCAATTCGGCAGGGTTTTGCCGGAAGTCTTCCAGGGGCCGATCGTCGCGCCAGAGGAAGACGTCCTGGATTTCCCGGTCAACAATCCCTGGCTGGGCTTCGTTGGCGCAGACGCGAACGCCAAGGGGCCGGAGGTCCTTCAGATCCGGGATGACGCCTATTTCCTCCTCGATCTCGCGCAGTGTCTCAGCCAATGTTTCTCCCGCGCGGTAGTGCCCACCCACGGTCGCGTCGAAGCGACCTGGCCAGGTGTCCTTATCTGGCGAGCGGCGCTGGAGCGTCAGAAACGGCACGCCGCGATGGTCCATCCCTGCCACCCAGACGTGAATTGCTCGGTGCCAGTCACCGTCGCGGTGCACCTCCACGCGTGATTTCACCCGGCCGGTCGGCTTGCCGTCGGCGGTGATGATGTCGAATGGCTCTTCGGGATCCTGGGCGGGCTCCCGTTGCACGCCGGTCGTCATCGGGCCGGATTGCATCGCGATCGTCCTCGTCGGGTGTCTGTCGAGTAGCATCGGGGGCGTGGCGCCCCGCGCGGCTCCGCGCATGCCACCGGAGGCGACATGGATCGATTGCGTCCACCGACGGAGTTTGGTTTCACCACAGGTCCCTATCTCCCGCCCGAGCGCTCCCGACCGGCGTGGAAGACGTTGGTATTCGGAGCGCTGCTCGCGCTCATCCCGTTCGTCGGGGCCGGCATGAGCGCAGTCTATATCGACCGGCGGACGATTCCGGAGACCTACGATACCGCTCAAGCATTGAAGACCGCGTTGATTCAGATCGCCGGCATCGCACTGTTGGTCGTGCTCTGCTGGATTGTCTTTGGTTTGGTACTAGGGATCAGCATCCAGCTCAATCCACGAGTCGTTCGACCGACTGGCTGAATGCGACTCGTGCCTCGAGTGATGCCAAGAGGAGCATTGAGCCGATTTGGACTCTGCGGCATCATGAACGCGCACCTAGGGCAGTGGGATGAGTTGCTCGATGTCCTTCTGGAGGCCGGCGACGAGATCGGCGGCCTGCTTGGTTGCGAGGTGTGGATCGTGAACACGATGTCCGACGATCCGGACGCCATTTGGGTTACTGAGGTCTGGTGCAGCGAAGCGGACCACGCGGCGTCGTTGACCGACGAGCGCGTGAGAGTAATCATCGCTCGCGCCAGTCCGCTAATGACCGGGTTCGGAGAACGATTCACCCTCGAGCCCGTTGCTGGCAAGGAACTCATCGACCCTGTTCAGTGATCCGTAGCAATCGCGCTCGATCCTCACGAGCGGACCATTCCGCGGCAAGTTGCCCAAAGAGGAGCACGTCCTCGTGACGGCCATCGCGGAACGCGGCCTGGCGCAAGCGGCCCTCTTCCTTGAAGCCGAGGCGGCGGTAGAGAGCCAGGGCGCGCTCGTTGCCCGCTTCGACGCGCACGCCGATCCGGTGTACTCCCCACCCGCCGAAGCAGACTTCGAGGATGGTCAGCATCATGTCCATTCCGAATCCCTGCCCCCAGTGGCCGGCGTCGACCAGGAGCGAGAGCTCGACGGAGCGGGCTTCTGGCCGCTCGTCGTGCACGACGATCAATCCAACGGGTTCGCCCGCAAGCGATTCAGCGATGAGCGCCTCCGGCCGGTCGACCGCGGTCTCGCGGGACAGCCAGTCTTCGACCTGACCCGCCACATGCTGAATCGAGCGAACCGGAGCGCTCCAGCCCCAGCCGTCCATCAAGACCGGATCGTTGAACCACCGGTGGAGCAGAGGTACATCATCACGTTCGACCGCCCGCAGATTGATCGTCTCACCGGGGATCATCGTCGACGCGTCAGCACGCGTGGGCGTTGTTGGCTCAGACCGGCAACGAGCTCAAGTCGCCAGGGTCTCCCAGAAGAGACCCATGCGAGCGTTCGTGCCGCCATCCACGTAAAGCGTCTGCCCGGTGATGAAGTCCGCGCCATCACCCGCGAGAAAGGCGACGGCCGGAGCAATGTCGCCCGGGTGCCCGACACGTCCCCATGGGATCAGCGTGTTGCCGAACTCGGTCGTGTAGCCCGGCATGTCAAAGTAGCGGGGTACTTCGATGACACCGGGGCCGATGGCGTTGACCCGCACGTGCCTCGGTGCTAGCTCGATGGCAAGGGATCGCGTGAATCCTATGACGGCGCCCTTGGTTCCCGCGTAGGCGGCATGATTCGGGAATCCCGCGCCACCATGGATCGAGGTGATGTTGATGATCGAGCCGCGTCCGGAGCGTTCCAGGGCGGGAAGAGCAGCGCGAGCGCAAAAAAAATAGCCCTTCATATTCAGGTCGAACATCTCGTCATAGATGGCCTCGGTTGTCTCCTCGATCGTGCCAGCGCGGGTGACGCCCGCGTTGTTGACCAGGATGTCCAGTCCGCCGAACGCGTCGGTCGCCTCGGCAACCACGCGTTCGCAGTCGTCGACGTACCGGAGGTCCCCCTGGAGCGCGACCGCCTCCCCACCGGCCGCGGTGATCTCGGCCATGGCGGCGTGGGCGCCAACGCTGCTCCCGCTGTAGTGAAGCGCCACGCGGGCGCCTTGCCGCGCTAGCTCGCGGGCGATGCCTTCACCTATACCAATCCCGGCGCCGGTTACCAGTGCCGCCCGACCTGCCAACGGTTCCATGAGTCCTTCCTCTCTTGGCTATAGGTCATTGGCTATCGGCCGCCGGCTGCCGGCTCTGGCATACCGAACGAACTCGGCCAGTCGCCGCCAATGAGAAACGACTGACAGTCAATAGGCAGTAGCCGATAACCGCGTGTGGGAATAATCAGCAGCAGACGCCGGGAGTTGGGTCGCTTGTCGTCAGTTCGGACGGGGAATCGGTTGCCACCGTCTCGACCTGGGCTAGCGGCCAGACCGCAAGTGACATGCCGTCCATGGCGTCCCACATCCACATGAAGTCGCCCCACGTCCAGGAGACGGTGCTTCCCGTGGCTGGATCGACCGCATAGACTCCGGACTCGTCGTAACCATATCCAACCACGACGTGGTAGCCCGGATTGATCTTGTACGGCGTGCCATCGGCGGCATATTCGTAATAGCTCTGATCGCCCCACATGCCGAGCCAGAGGATGACCGGCACCCCGTTGGCCAGATAACGCTGCAGGGAGCTCGCGTCACCGCGGGCATAGAACACCTCGCCGCGGAAGCCAAGGTCCGCGAGCGGTCCAACCAGCGGCTCGGGATAGACACCGTAGTCGACGGTGTTGCCCCACGAACCGTTGATGTCGCCACGATATCCCCAGTGTGGGTTATCGGACGCCGGCACCAACTCGTCAAATGTCCATTCCGAGACCCAGGTGTCGTAGGCGCCTAAGGTGATGACCAGCGAGGCGTACTCGCAACTGAGATTGCGTTGCTGGACGTAGATCGGAACCTCGACGAACGCGGACTCCGCGCCGACTGAGCGAGCGGAAACGGAGTCGATCGGCAGTCCAGCGCCTGTGAGCACGATGAGCACGCTCAACGCCGACACGAGCAGACTTCGAAGCCGCATCGATCCCTGTCCCCTTCACACAGCCGGCCCCTCCGACCCGGCCTGATATGCATTGTATCGAGCGATCGCGACCTTGACTATATGGGACTTAGAGTCAACGGTTTCACCGAGGGTGATGGGGTTATAGGGTCATCGGGTGATGGGCACGAGAAGCTCGCTTCTCCTGTCTTTGACGGACTGCCTACTGGCTACGTAGCGTTGTGGCAACGCGAGGAAGACTCCCTATCACCCCTTCACCCAACACCCTATCATCCCGCATTGGACCGGTAGTTCGGCGCTTCGCGGGTAATGACGACGTCGTGCGGGTGGCTCTCACGCAACCCGGCGGCGGTGATCCGCACGAAGCGGGTCTCCCGCTTCAATGTCGGGATGTCCTGGGCGCCGACATACCCCATTGCCGAACGCAGGCCGCCGACGAGCTGGTAGACGAGATTCCCCAGAGGTCCCTTGTAGGCCACGCGTCCCTCGATCCCCTCGGGAACGAGTTTCTGGATATTGCCAACCCCTTCCTGGAAATAGCGGTCCTTGGAGTAGGAGCGGGACTTCATGGCGCCGATGGAACCCATCCCCCGGTACTCCTTGAAGCGCTCCCCCTGGTAGAGGACCACTTCGCCCGGGCTCTCGTCGACGCCGGCGAGCAGAGAGCCGAGCATGACCACGTCCGCGCCGGCGGCAATGGCCTTGGCGATATCGCCGGAATATTGAATCCCACCATCGGCGACAATCGGGATGTCGTGGCGGGCGGCGGCACGGGCGCAGTCGAGGACCGCGGTGATCTGCGGTACGCCGACCCCGGCGATGACGCGTGTGGTGCAGATCGAGCCTGGTCCGACGCCAACTTTCACCGCGTCGGCGCCGGCAGCGATCAGCGCCTCGGTCGCCGACCCCGTAGCGACGTTGCCGGCCATCACCTCGACGCGGTAGGTGCGCTTGATCCGCTCGACTGTCTGGGATACCGAAACCGAGTGGCCGTGTGCCGTATCAACGACCAGCAGGTCGGCACCCGCGGCGACGAGCGCGGAAGCACGGTCCTCGGCGTCGGCACCGACCCCGATTGCGGCGCCGACTCGCAAGCGGCCCTTGGCGTCCTTGGTCGCGTTCGGGAACTGGATCTTCTTCTGGATATCCTTGACGGTGATCAACCCGGTCAGATAGCCCCGCTCGTCCACGACCGGCAACTTCTCCACCCGGTGACGGTGCAGAATCGATTGGGCCTCTTCGAGGGTTGTGCCTGCCGGAGCCGTGATCAGGTCTTCGCTCGTCATCACGCCGCTGACCGGCTGCTCGATGTCGTCGACAAAGCGGAGATCGCGGTTGGTGAGGATACCGACCAACCGGCCGCAGTCTTCGGTGATCGGCACGCCGGAAATGTGATACCGCTCCATGACGGCCAGCGCCTCACGCACGGGCGCCTCGGGCGGGAGCGTCACCGGCTCGACGATCATCCCCGACTCGGAGCGCTTGACCTTGTCGACCTCGCTGACCTGCTCCTCGATCGACAGGTTGCGGTGGATGATGCCGAGACCTCCCTCCCGTGCCAGGGCAATCGCCATCCGCGCCTCGGTGACGGTGTCCATCGCCGCGGAGATGACGGGGATGGCAAGGGAGATCGTCTTCGTCAGCCGGGTCGCGGTGCTGGCCGTTGCCGGCAAGACCTCGGATTGGGCGGGGACCAGCAACACGTCGTCGAATGTCAGACCGAGCCCAACGAACTTGTTGGTGTCGGAGAGTCCGTCAAATGGATGGAGTGAGTCGTCCCAGGGCGCCGCGGGATCGAGACTGGAAACGTTGAACTGACGCGGCTCAGTGACAGTCATTGCATGCTTCCCTCCACAGATTCACTGCCAAGGCGACGCCGGGGCGGTAGATGGAGCCGGGTCGCGAGCTCGTTG
>DASUQU010000279.1:0-2964 GCA_036280495.1 Thermomicrobiales bacterium
GAAAGGTAACGAGGCGTCCGACACATCAGTTGCACGGGCGCCGGTCAGGCGCTGCACGATTGCGTCCTTGCAATAACCAGCGGTCGCCGCCGCCTGTAGCGAAGCTGGCTCTTCCCGTTGCAGGTGGGCCAGGAGAGGTGCCGCTGCGCCCGGAAACAGCATATTTCCCGAACGACGGAATGCCTGCTCCGCGATGCCGGACGCCATCCACTCGGAAACAATCGCCGCCGCGCGGGCGTCGGACCAGAGAATCGGGGGGCGAACCTGGCGTCCCTCGCGATCGAGGAGCCAGAGCCCGTCACCCTGCCCGGTTATCCCTAGCAGCTCCGTTCGCTCGCCTGCGGCAACTTCCCGAACGACCTCTCCGACAGCCGCGATCACAGCTTCCAGGTCCTGTTCGGCTCGACCGGGAGCAGGGATCTCTGTGCGCAAGGGACGGCTGGCCACACGGAGAGCCTCGCCCTCGTTTCCGAACGCAACTGCCTTGACTACGGATGTGCCGGCGTCGAGGCCGATCAGCACCGGCGAGTCTTCGTGCTGTCTAGTGCTTCGGAGTTGGCGACGAATCGAAGTGGCTCTCGCCGCAGAAATCGCCCCACCTCTGCCGACGCCATGGTCGCCGCTCGCTCCGCCGTCTCCCGGCTCGCTCCCGCGAGGTGCGGCGAGAGCACGAGGTTCGGTGTCGAGAAGAGGCGCGACCCGGGCGCCGGCGGTTCCGGATCGTAGACGTCGAGCGCAGCGGCCCGCAGCTTGCCGGAGTCAAGAGAATCGCACAGGGCATTTTGGTCAAGGAGGCCACCACGCGCGGCGTTGACGATCACGGCGCCGTCCGGGAGGCAGGCGATCTCGTCACGGCCGATCAAGTGGCGCGTCTCGGGAGTGAGTCGGGCGTGCAAGCTGAGCACCTCAGCCCGCGGCAGCAGGTCGGCGAAGGCGACGGCCGTGGCGCCGACGGCCTCGACTTCTACCGGATCGATGTACGGATCGGTAACGAGCACCTGAGCCCCAAACGCCCGGAGCACGCTGGCCACCCGGCGGCCAACCGCGCCAAAACCGACAAGCCCGACTGTCCTTCCTTCGAGCTCCGTCCCGGCCTCATCGTACGCATAGAAATCACCGCGCCAGACACCACTGATGAGATCCTTGTGCCCTTCGGCTAGTCGACGCATCGCAGCCAGCAGTAATCCGACCGTGTACTCGGCCGTCGCGGCGGCGTTGCGCGCTGGGGTGTAGCAGACCGGGATCGCGCGCGCTGTCGCGGCGCCGAGGTTCACATTCACCGGGCCACCGCGACAGACCACGATCAGTCGCAGGGCTTGCGCCGCCGCGATGACTCGCGCGGTGAATGGAGCCATCTCGGTGACGGCGATTTCGATGCCGACCACCGCGGCCAGCATAAGCTCCTCGGTTCCCGCCGCCTCGTGGACCTCGGCGACCGGTCCGAACGGCTCTGTCGGCCAGTTGAGCTCCATCTCCGCTGTAGCCAGGCAATCGCCAACCTCGGCTTGAAGCGCGTCGAGCAAGAGTCGATTCAGGACGAACTGGTCGCCGGCGACAAGGGTCGGGACTGGGCGGGCGGTGTCGAGGCCAGGGACCATGTCAGGCGATCTCCAGTTTCGGTGTCAAAAATATGCGTCCGTGCCGGGTTGAAGTAGAGCCCGAGGACATCACCCGGTATCGCCCAGAAGTCGTGGTGCGTCTCGACGACGACCCGGGTTTCTACGGCAGGCAATGTCAGGGTCATACGCCCGACTTCCTGTAACGGCTCATAGGCGAAGACTGTCGCCGGCAGCGCGCTGTCTTGATCTGGCCGACCGAGGCGCAGATCCTGCGGCCGGATGCCTACGGTGACTTTACGTTGGTCCTCGACGGCTCCGGCGGCGAGCGCCGGCAACGGTAGCCGCGCTTCGTCGGAGAGGTGAATCAGCCATCGGTCGTCGCCACTGGGAAGCAGAACGCCTTCCAGCAGGTTCATGCGCGGTTCGCCCACAAAATCGGCAACGAACAGGTTAGCGGGGGCGTCGTAGACCTCATCGGGCGTGCCAATTTGCTTGAAGATGCCGCCATCCATCACCGCGATCCGGTCAGCCAGGGAGAGCGCTTCGTGCTGGTCGTGGGTGACAAGGACCGTGGTGTAACCGGTCTCGCGTTGCAGATGCTTCAGCTCACGACGCGTCTGCTCCCGCTCGGACGCGTCGAGATGCGACAGCGGCTCATCGAGCAGTAAAACAGACGGCTTACGCACGATCGCCCTCGCCAGGCTCACTCGCTGTTTCTGCCCGCTGGAGAGGCCGCCCGGCTTGCGGTCGAGCAACGATGAGATGCCAAGCCGCTGCGCGACCTCGCGCGCGCGCTGCCGCGGGTTCGCCTCCTTGCGCGCCCGCATGCCGAAGGCGATGTTCTCCTCCACTGTCAGCGGCGGAAAGAGCGCGTAGTTCTCAAAGGCGACGGCGACGTTGCGCTCGTGCGGTGGGAGCGCCACTATCGAGCGCCCCGCGATTCGAATATCGCCGGCGGTCGGCTCCTCCAGACCCGCGATCATGCGCAAGGTCGTCGATTTGCCGCAGCCTGATGGACCAAGCAGTCCAAGCAGCTCACCATCCGCCACCGCCAGCTCGATCCCGACCACGGCATGGACCGGGGGTTTGCCTCGCTGCTGGAAAACCTTGCTCAGCCGATCCAGGACCAGACCGCCACCATCGCGTGACATTCCTCGCTCAGGCATAACCCACGACCTCTGGCTGGATCGCGCCCCCCATGCGGTCATCGAGCGGAAGGTCCTCATTTGCGATACGCCGGCCTGTGGTGCCGTCGAACAGGAGAACGCGCCCGGGAGCCACCGAGATCGTTACCTGATCGCCCGGAGCGGCGCCTTCGTGAGGCGTGACGATGGCGACGCGATTCTCTCCTATGTCCACGGTCACCTCCCGTTGCCGGCCGAGCGGCTCGACAACGAAGACCCGG
>DASUQU010000280.1:0-3521 GCA_036280495.1 Thermomicrobiales bacterium
GGCGATCGGACGTGCCCTCCTGACCGCGGTGCGCGACTACGACCCGAACCTCGTTGTCATCGTCGGCGGTGCGGAGACTCCGGCCCTCGCCAATGAACTGGGTATGCGCGTTCTGCCGGAGGCCTACTGCGACCTCGATTATCACCCGAATGGCTACCCGGTCGTCGAGCGGCACAAGCGCGCCTGGGACCCGGAAGAGGTCGCCCGCCGTGCATTGCGTATCGCGCTGGAGGAGCGCGGTACCGCCGTCGACGGTACCGAACTGAAGCTCGATATGCGAACGATGTGCATCCACGGTGATGCCGCCAACGCCGTCGACGTGGCGACGCTGGTCCGTCAGCGGTTGGCAGAGGCCGGAGTCGAGGTCGTGCCACTGCGGGCCGTCGCCTGAGCCTTCCTAGCTTGTCCCCCTCCTCCGAGCATGGGGTGAGGGGAATGGTGCCGAAGATATGGAACTCCGGCTCGATAACCGTGTGGCATTGGTGACGGGGGCTTCGTCCGGGATCGGGCGCGCCGTAGCGCTGGAGCTGGCTAACGCTGGCGCCCGCGTGTGCGTCCATGGCAACCGCCATCTACAGGCCGCCGAGGAGGTGGCGGAGGTGATTGTCCGGCAGGGAGGGCAGGCGATCGCGGTGCAGGCTGATGTGACCGATGCGGACGAGGTCGATCGGCTGGTGCGAACGACGGTCGACGCACTCGGGGACATCGACGTCGCCGTCAACAACGCCGGCACCTATCAGATGGCATCCCTAGAGGAGACGACTGACGAGGTCTGGCAGCGGCACCTGGCAGTCAACACCACGAGCGTCTTCTACTGCATTCGGCGCGTCGTGCCGGAGATGAAGCGGCGCGGTCGGGGCAAGCTGATCCAGACCGGCTCAATCTTCGGCGAAAGCGGCGCCCCCAATTCCTCTGCCTACTGCGCTAGCAAGATCGCTCTGCACGGACTGACCCGTGCTCTGGCCGTCGAGCTTGCGCCATACCGCATCACCGTCAACGCCGTCGCGCCCGGCAACATCCAGACACCCCTCAACGACGACCTCTACGACTACATGGCCGCGCTCGTCGGTTCGCCCGGCGACCGCGACGCAGGCAAGCGCGAGTTAGTCAAGTCGTACCCGATCGGCCGACTCGGTGTTCCGCAGGACGTGGCGCCACTCGTCGTCTATCTCGCCTCGGAGGCCTCGGATTTCGTAACTGGGCAGATCTTCACAATTGATGGGGGTTATACGGTACCGTAGGGTCCGTGGTGAGACCGGACAGTTGCGAGGGGATGCGCCGTATGAGCCGTTACCGGGTGGCCGTCGACGTGGGAGGAACCTTCACTGACCTAATCGTCCATGACGAGGAGTCTGGGAGCGTGTCCATCGCCAAGACAGCCTCGATTCCGGCCGATCCGGCCGCGGCCATCATGGCGGCGCTGGACCAGGCGAACATCGCTCCGAGCGACATGGCCTTCTTCGCTCATGGCTCGACGGTGGGCACCAATGCGTTGATCACACGGCGACTGCCCCGCACCGCCGTCGTCGCAACGGAAGGGTTTCGCGACGTCCACGAGATTCGGCGAGGCACCAAACCCGATCTCTGGGACGCCTACAAGGATGTCGCCCCCCCGTACGTTCGCCGTCGCGACCGCTACGAGGTTCCCGAACGCATTGACTATGCCGGTAAGGTTCTCACCGAATTCGACGAGGCAGCCGCTCGTGCCGTGGCGAGGCGGATCAAGGAACGCGGTTACGAATCAGTCGCCATCACCTTCATCAACGCCTACATGAACGGCGAGCACGAGGCGCGCATGAAAGCGATCATGGAGGAAGAGGCTCCCGGCGTTTTCGTTTGCACCTCCCATGAGATCTTGCCCGAGGTCTTCGAGCACGAGCGCTTCAGCACGACAATCATCAACGCCTGCCTGGCGCCGGTCGTCAGCCGCTATCTTGCGAACCTCACCGATCGCTTGCGCGACGGCAAATACCAAGGCGACGTCCTCGTCCTCCACTCCGGCGGTGGGGTCATGACCGCTGAGGCGATCTCCCGCAACGCCGCCCGCATCGCCGTTTCTGGCCCCGCAGCAGGGGCCATGGCTGGCGCATTCTTCGCTCGCCAGTGCGGTTTCGACAACGCCATCAGCCTCGATATGGGGGGCACCAGCGCTGATATTTCCCTGATGTACGGTGGGGAGGTGCGCGTTGCCAACGAGTGGTCGGTCGAGTTCGGCTACCCGATCATGTTCCCCTCGATCGAGATCGTCACCATCGGCGCCGGCGGCGGCAGCGTAGCCTGGATCGACGCTGGCGGTAGCTTGCGCAATGGACCACAGAGCATGGGCGCTGACCCGGGTCCGGCGGCCTACCAGCGCGGCGGAGACGAGGCGACCAACACCGACGCCAACCTCGTTCTCGGCCGACTGAACCCGGCCGGCCTCCTGGGCGGAGCTATGCCACTCGATCGCGACGCTGCGGAACGCGCCGTCACGAACAGGGTCGCGGCGCCACTCGGCTACGACACGGTGCGAGCCGCCGACGCCATCATCCAGGTCGCCAACGCGAACATGGCCGATGCCGTCCGCCTGATCTCGATCCGCCGCGGCTACGACCCGCGCGATTTCTGTCTCGTGGCCTTCGGCGGTGCGGGCTCAGTTCACGCTGCGCACCTGGCACGGGAGCTCGATATCCCGGCCGTTGTCATCCCGCCCTATCCTGGGATCACCTCGGCACTAGGCTGCCTCCTCCTCGACGTACGACACGATCTGTTCCGCACCTACCTGACGACGGCGGACCGCGCCAGCAGCGCCGCTTTGGAAGCCGAGTTCGCCAGGCTGGAAGGTGAAGCGCGGGATCGCCTCGCCATTGAGGGGATCGAAGGGGACCGCGTGCAGCTCCGGCGGCTCATGGATATGCGCTATGTCGGTCAGTGGCGCTCGCTGACAGTTCCCGTATCCACGCCGCTGGAGGAGAATCTCGACGCTAGCCTGGAACGCTTCCACGCCGAGCACGAGCGCGAGTACGCCTTCTCCGACCGCGACCAGACGGTCGAGATCTATGGCCTGCGCGTCATCGGCCTCGGTCTGGTCGACAAGCCGGAGTTTCCCAAGCTGGACACGAAGACGGGTCTCGATGCAGCGCGCACCGGCGAGCGTCCGGTCTACTTCAGTGAGTCCGGTGGGTTCCTCGACGCCGCTATCTTCGATCGCTTGGCGCTGCCAGCCGGAGCGGCCTTTGACGGCCCGGCGATCGTCGAGCAAATGGATTCGACGATCGTCGTGCCGCCAGGCTGGCAAGCGGAAGTCGACGATTACGGCAATATCGTCTTGCGGCTACGCGCGTAACGACGGATTGATTGACCGCGACACAAAGTTTTAAGGAGCACCCGATGGCAACGACAAGAGAACGACCGGCCGAAATGGTGGAAGCCAGACCGACTTCGACCCAGCTTGATCCAGTCACCTTCGAGGTTTTGAAAAACTCCTTCGTCAACCTTGTCGACCAGATGTCAGAGCAGATGCTGCGCACCTGCTACTCCTT
>DASUQU010000281.1:0-3344 GCA_036280495.1 Thermomicrobiales bacterium
GTCGATCGAATGGGGTGCGACGAGAGCGCGACTAGCCGGCTAGGCGGCGGGCCGCTTCGTCGGCCGTGATCCGCTGCTCCTTCAATTCTTCGAGGATGCGGCGACGCTCCTCGCGGGCCTGGGTGCGGGCCTCGCGGGGAGAAATGCGCGGGTCGTCCTCCCCGCCGGCCGGGAAGCCCATCGCGCGCAGGACGTCATCGAGGCGAGCGCGGACAGTCGGATAGGAGATGCCAAGCTCCGCTTCGACGTCCTTGATGATGCCGCGGTTCTTGACGAAAACCTCGATGAAGGCGAGTTGCTCCGCGCTGAGGCGCTGGAACCGGCCGAGCTGGAAGCGCCCCTCGATCTGGGTGTCGCAGCTCCCGCAATGGAGCCGCGTCACTGCCAGCTCGTCTCCGCACACGGGGCAGCGACCGATGACTGGATGTAGCGTCACGGGCAAATCGCCCTCATGTCACAGGTCCTCCAATGTCCCTCCAACGGTCGAACAGATGCAGCCGTCACCCACTGGTATTGACAATTTTGTCCTTCGAATTGATTTTGTCAATGTTTTGGTTATTTTATTTGAGCGCCAGGCCGAATCGGATTGAAGAAGACCATCAGGCAACGGCTCCACGGTCCAGTGCCGGATTCGGTTAGTTAGGTATTGACCTAACTATTTTGCGATGATATGGTGGCCAGCGTGGAGCAGGACACGAGGCAGCTGAACGGCATCTTCCAGGCGATTGCCGATCCCACCCGCAGAGCCGTCTTGGGACGGTTGAGCAGCGGCCCGGCGAGCGTCAGCGACCTGGCCAAGCCGTTCGACATGGCGCTGCCGTCCTTCATGCAGCACATCCGTCTCCTTGAAGAGAGTGGATGGATTCGGACGCGTAAGGTGGGTCGCGTCCGAATCTGCGCCATCGAAGAGGAGCCGTTTACGGCCGTCGAACGGTGGTTGTCCGAGCAACGAGCCATTTGGGATGGCCGCACCGACCGGCTCCAGCTGTTTGTCGAAACAACCCGCACGGAGGAAACGCAGGAATGATGCGAGCGGTAAACCCGGATCTTGACCTGACGATCTCGCGCGTCATCAAGGCGCCCCGTTCGGTGGTTTGGAGCGCATGGACGGACCCTGCGAGCTTCGAGCAATGGTGGGTTCCGGCGCCGGCCAGGTGCAAGGTGCTGGCAATGGACCTGCACCCCGGTGGCGCGTTCGAGACCCAGATAAGCGAGGACGGCGGCGAGTTCGCGCCACACCTGAGCGGCTGCTTCCTCGAGATCGTCGATGGCGAACGGATCACCTTTACAAATGCCCTGCTCGGGGGCTGGAGACCCGCCGAACATCCCTTTATGACCGCGATCATCGCACTCCAAGAGCATCCGCAGGGCACCGAATACGTTGCCCACGTGATGCACAAGAACGATGTCGACCGGAGCATGCACGAAAAGATGGGCTTCACCGACGGGTGGGGCACGGTCATGGAGCAACTCGCGAACCTCGCCGAGCAACGGGCGCGATCACCGGCGCGACCGTAGCGAAGGTCACGTGGCCAACGCGCGTCCAGAACCACGTCACCAGTCAGTTGAGTAAGGCCGGCAACGTTCGTTGGTATGCGCCTCATGACGCAACGAAAGGGAGTGCGATGAAATTGGTGCTCATGGAGTTCTTGTCGCTAGATGGTGTGTCTCAAGGCCCCGGCAGCCCGGACGAGGACACTAGCGACGGGTTTACGCAGGGCGGCTGGTTCGTGCCGTACCTAGATGAGACGTTCTTGCGGATGGTCGGCAACTGGGTCAGCGAGGCGGACGCATTCCTGTTCGGCCGCCGTACTTACGAGGAGTTCGCGCGGGCGTGGCCGCAGCAAACAGATCCGAATGATCCCATCGCCACCAGATTGAACGGACTGCCCAAGTACGTGGCCTCCCACAGCCTGGACAAGGCCGAGTGGGCGCCGACCACCATATTGTCCGGAGACATCCCCGCCCAGGTCGAGGAGTTGAAGCGACAACCCGGTCGGGAGCTACAGATTCACGGCAGTGCCCGGCTGGGTCAGTCGCTGCTGGCGGCTGGGCTGATCGACGAGGTGCGGCTAGCGATCGCCCCGGTCATTTTGGGCCACGGTCGGAGACTCTTCCGAGAGGGCGGCGCCTCGGCCGGCCTGCGGTTGCTCCACAACGAGACGACACCACCCGGACTCGCGATCCACGTCTACGAAACTGCAGGACTCCCGCAGTACGGAACTTACGGCGCGGCATGACTCGACTCGTGGCCAGCGTCCCGCCAGACGTTTCATCCTGAGGAACAGTGCCTCGGGCTGACACCGTTCGGGAACGCCGCTCACCTGGTCAAAAGCTGAACGCTGATGGCCGACAGCCAATGACCGAAAGCTCAGATGCGGGTGAACTTCTGGAGAGTGTGACAAGCCTCCGGGTCGTAGCCTCTCGGCAGGCCATAGGTCCAGGTCACCTCGCCGACGTAGATGTCACCCTTGGAGTCCGCCGTGATGCAGTGCGGCGCGACAAATGCGCCCGGGGCGCAGCGATCGGCGCTGCACCACCGCAGCAGCACGTTTCCGGCAAGATCGAGCACGTAGACACCGCCGGGGAGGTCGTACCTCCGCCGGGGCCCTCCCATATCGGTCGCCCCGACCGGCCACCACAGCGAAGAGATGTAGACCAGTCCTTGCGAGTCGACGTAGATATCGGTTGGCCGCTGGACGTGATCCCAGATCTCGAGCAGCTCGCCGGACAGGCTGAAGACCTGGACGCGGTCGTTCTCCCGGTCGGCCACGAACACGCGCTCATCGGCGACCCAGATGCCGTGTGGGACGTTGAACTGACCGGGGCCGCTTCCGAGCTCGCCCCATGACTCGATCAGCTCCCCCGCGGCTGAGAAACGGTGGATCCGAGCGTTACCGTAGCCATCGGCGACAAAGATGTCGCCGTTCGGACCGATCGCGGCTTTTGTCGGCCGGTTGAACGGCGGGCCCAAGCGCCTGATGCTGCTGGTGACTTTGCCGTCGTAGCCGGTGTCGGAGGGGACACCTGGCGTCCCCAACGTCATCAGCAGCGCGCCGTCAGGCGAGAACTTGCGAACGGTGTGGTCGCCGTCGTCGGCCGTGTAGACGAAATCATCGCCGTCGATGGTCAGGGCGTGGATACGCTCGGTGAACACATCTTCGCCGAACGAGCGGCCGAACGTTCCATCCGGCTCGTAGATTAGGCAGCGGGCATCACGGCGGGTGAGCACAAAGACACGATCCCTGGAATCGACAGCGACCCCGACCACATCGCCGTGCCGGTATCCGGCGGGAAGCCGCTCCCACTCCGGAAGAACCTGGTAGCGCGGTGTCATTCCATGC
>DASUQU010000282.1:0-2447 GCA_036280495.1 Thermomicrobiales bacterium
TCCTGGTCGCGGACGGCTCTGTGCAGGGAGTCGAGGGTACGATCGACGGCGCCCGCGTGATCCTGAGAGCGCCGCTGACCATCGGCGCCGACGGACGGCACGGGGTTGTCTCGCGAGCGCTCGGGCTCAACATTCCTTTGCGTTGGCCACAGCGCACGGGGCTTGTGGCCCACTACCGGGGGGTCACTGGGCTCGGCGCCTGGGGCGAGATGCACGTCGCTCCCGCTCGGCAGGGGTACGTAGGTCTGGCGCCGCTGGAGGAGGGTCTAACCAACATCGCCTTCGTCACCGCTAGTACAGCGGTGACGAACCGTCCTGGGTCGCTCGAGGCGTTCCTCGCAGACAGTCTTTCCAGCATCCCAGCTATTGCCTCCAGGCTTGCTGGAGCGGAGCGAGTCGGCGCCATCCGTGGCATCGGACCTATGGCCCATCGCGCGCGCAAGGTCGTTGGCGACGGGTTCGTTCTGGTCGGGGATGCCGCGAGCTTCCTCGATCCGTTCACCGGCGATGGGATCCACGAGGCGTTACGTGGCGCGACGCTGCTCGCGCCGGTCGCCGACGGCGCACTGCGGGCGCGTGACCTCTCCGCGAGGCGACTTGCGCCCTACCGCGCCGCGCGTCGCCGTGCATTTTGGGCCAAGCGACAGGTTTGCTGGCTGGTGCAGGGATTCATCGCCACGCCCGCGCTGATGGACTACGCCACCGCGCGTCTCGATCGCCGCGCGACGGCCGCACGGACCCTGGCGGGGGTACTGGGTGATCTCTATCCGGCGCACCAGGGGCTCTCGCCGCTCTTCCTGGCACGACTGCTCCGGCCATGAGTGATCGTTCCGGGGCATCCCAAGCCCCGGGCCGGTCAGATCCAGAACGCTGGCTAGCCCGACGCGTTACAGGTGAAGCTCCAGACGTGCGATTCGGCATCCGCCTCGACGATGATGTTGCCGTTCGCGTCGACCCGGTCGCTCTCGGCGTAGCACCAGATGATGCCCTCTGATCCGAGCGCTCCCTCGGGTTTGAGCTGGTAGGTGCCTGGAGCAAGATTTCCAAAGCGGGCGCGACCCTGCGCGTTCGTATCCGCGGTTGCCAGTGGGGTGGCGGCGTCGCCCTCCGGGTAGAGGCTGAAGCTCATGCCGGTAACTGGAGCCGTACATTGACCAAACCAGTCAAATCCCTGTTGTGGCTGCGGGATGTCGCACATCTTCGCCTCGGCGATGATGGCCCCCGAGCTCTCCGTTTCTTCGGCCACCTGCACCAACGCGGGTCCGCTCGCCGGGCGCCGGCCAATATCCGTGTCGACCCAGTACGTGGTCTGCCTTCCGGGAACGACGTTCCCCTCCAGCTCCAGAGTCAGTTTGCTGAGCTCCACGAGCTGAGTGTTATCGTCGCGAACCTGACCACCGCCGGCGATGGCGACGTTGTTGTCACCGCCGGACGCATCAGCAGACGCGGTGCCGCCACTGGCATCGATCGCCACGTTGACGTCGTCACCGCCGACATCGCCAATCGTGACCGAGCCTCCGCTGGCATCGGCATTCGCCACGCCGCCGGTGCCGGCGCTGGCCTGCCCCCCGCTCGCCTCGCCGCCACCACCCCGATTCCTCTCCCGTTCCCGGACGACGCTCGTCTCCTCCGAGATCACGAAGGCGCAAATGTCGGCCGGTGGGATCGTGATCTTGCGGACTGGCGGCGCTCCCGCCAAGCCGCGGCCCGTACAGTCACAAATTGTCCGGTACTTCGGGGCATCAAAGTTGCAGACGACGTCGATCCAGTAGGTCGGTGGAGTGCCAAAGAACTCCTGGCTTCCGGCGAGAGTCGTCTGGGTCGTGTCCATCTTCACGACCTGCTGGTTCGTGTGAGCGCAGTTGCCGGCACAGACCTGATTGTTCGCGTTTACGACGGTCTGCGTCGATTGTGAGGAACTCGTGGCGACCCCACCAGAGGCGTTGACACTAATATCGTTGTTATCGCGGCCTTTGTCGTTGTTACTGTCCTTGTCTCTCTTCTTGTCCTTGTTCTTGTCATTGGGATTGCCATCGGCTTGCGCCGTAGCGATGCCGAGAAATCCCATCGGGCTGGCAATAGCCGAGGCGACCGCACGCCGTAGGACAGAACGTCGGGATGCTCCCGAGGTCATCGCCCTCGTGAGCTGATCGAAATCTGGATAGTCCATATTGAATGCCTCCCATGGCACCACAGACACCGCCAAAGGGCAGCGCATCGCCGGTTCCACTGGCGCAGGAGCCGTGCCAGACTGACAACGTGCAGCGGACAGGTTAGGTTACGGAGCGGTAGCATGAAGCGCCGGAACGCCGGCTGTCGTGGCGCATCAGGAACGCGATGCATTCCGATACCACCATCATGATGCGTGGTCCGCTGTCGCGGATTGTTGCGTTGGCGGCGGATGTGGAGCGCTGGCCTGAGATCCTGCCGCACTACCGCTGGGTCAC
>DASUQU010000283.1:0-4695 GCA_036280495.1 Thermomicrobiales bacterium
GAACCAGAACCCGATCAGCAGGTAGGAGGCCAGACCGACTCCCTCCCAGAAGAAGAAGAGGAGGAGGAAGTTGTCGGCCAGCACCAACATCAGCATCGAGAAGACAAAGAAGGGGAGATAGGCGAAGAAGCGGGCAAAACCCGGGTCGCCCTGCATGTACCCTTTGGAATAGACGTGGACAAGAAATCCGACGCTGGTGACCACGATGAGCATCACCGCGGTCAACTGATCGACTAAGAGATTGATCCCGATGTGGAAGCTGCCCGATTGAATCCAGGTGTAGAGATCCTGCCGCAGCGGCTCCCCTGTGGCACTGATCTGCCGGAATACCAACAGCGACAGGAGGAACGAGGCGAAGACGGCCGGCGTGGCGATCCAGTGCGCGGCCGTGCGCAGGAACCGTCCGAAGAGGAGGTTGACGGCGAAGGCCAGAAGCGGCAGCAGCGGGATGAGGTAGAGGTACTGTTCCATTGCCATTAGCGGACTATCGTTGGTGTCGTGGCGCGAGCGGTCGCACCTCTCATTCCGCGGTTCCTCCACCCCAATACGCCGTGGCGGGTCGCCCGGCGAAAAGCCCGCGCAAGTGTAACCTGAGACGAGGTGATGGGTGATAGGGCCGTTGGTGATCGGTGATAGGTGATGGGTGGAGAGATGGGTGACGAAGCACGGACGAGATCGGACCCGCGGATGACCGCTACCTCTCACCCATCACCCGTGACCCATCCCCCTCGTCGCATCGACCACACGACCGTCCCGATCGTGGCCAGTCCCAGCGGGCTTCCAACCCAACACCTGGTTTCAGCGCGGGATGGCGCGGAGGGACTCTTCGTTGCCCAGCAATGGCTGCAGCCAGGTGACCGGGTCCTGCTGCACACGCACCCGGTCGAAGAGGCTATCACCTTTCTCTCGGGATCAGGCGAGGCGACCCTCGGGGAAGAGACCGTACCAATTGGCGTAGGCATCAGCCTCTACATTCCCGCCGGCGCAGTCCATGGGTTCCGCTGCACCGAGGGAACTTTGCACGTCTTCGTCGTCTTTCCCGTACCGGAGTTCGCGGAGACAACTATTGTCGAACCGGAATGCTCTGGAGCAGGATGAAGCCGGTCGGCAATCCGGGTCACTTGAGAGTCATCCGGACCACTTCGAGTGCGTCGTCGCCACTCGCTGCTATCACCGGTGATAATTTCTGCACCCTATCGGGCACGTGCCTGCGATTTTTGGCTGGCAATGGGTGAGGTCTCAGGGAAGAGGAAATTTTGAGCATGCCGGTAGCGATTGCCGAGACGACCCGGGGCGGGATCACGGAGAGTGTTCATTACGGCGTTGTCGTCGCCGTCGATGCGACCGGCGAGGTCATCGCGTCCGCTGGAGATCTGGAGACCGTCGTCTTCTTTCGCTCGTCCGCCAAGCCGTTCCAGGCGATCCCCGTTATCGAGAGTGGCGCGGCCGACGCATTCGGCTTCACCCCCGCCGAGCTCGCGCTCTGCTGCGCCTCTCACGAGGGTTCGCCCGAACACCAGCAGCAGGTGGAGGTCATGCTCGACAAGATCGGGCTGTCGTCCACCGATCTGCAATGCGGGTGCTCGTTTCCTGGCCACGAAGTCGAGGCAGCACAGGTGATCCTGGGAGGGGTCGAGGGCTCACCCCTCCATTGCGACTGTTCGGGCAAGCACGCGGGGATGCTGGCGACGATCGTGCACGAGGGACTCTCCCACCACGATTACCTCGATCCGGAGCATCCGTTGCAGCAGCGCATCCTCGGCATCATGGCAGAGGTCATGCGAGTGCCCGTGGAGACGATCGTCCCCGGCACCGACGGATGCAGTCTCCCCACCTTCGGAGCTCCGGTACGAGCGTTCGCCACCGCTTACGCCGCACTCGCCGCACCTGAGCAGGTCCCCGCGGGAATGGGGCGCGAGCACGCCGTGGCGCTCGACCGGTTGCGCGCGGCAATGGTGGCTCACCCGGAAAACGTCGCCGGGCACGGTCAGCTCGTGACCGACCTGATGGCGCTCAGCGATGGCCGCATCGTGGCCAAGAGCGGGGCCGAAGGACTCATCTGCCTGGCCGTGCCAGATCGCGGTTTCGGGATCGCCATCCGGGTCATGGATGGCAGCTTCCGCACCCACGCCGCGGTGACCGTTGCCACCCTGGAGCAGCTTGGCATCCTCGACGCCGCCACCCGCGACGCCATCCTGGAACGTCATTCACCCCAGCTGTGCAATCACAACGGCCGCCTCGTCGGCGAGATCCGACCCGACTTTCAATTGGAAGGCGCTGTCGCCGTCGCTTGAGGCGACCACGTTCCGTTTCTGGCCTGGCGACTCCCGGCCACGGCAAAATTAGACGTCGTTCGAGTGAGGCGCGCTGGCGTGGCATGCTGCCCGCGATCTGAATGCATGTGAGAAACAAGGAGAGCTTCCGGATGGAACGGTTACGGGCAGGGGTCATCGGCGTGGGCGCCATCGCTCAGATCATGCATCTGCCCTATCTGCGCGAGCTGGATGACCGCTTCCAGATCGCCGCGCTCTGTGATGTCGATCCAGTCGTGCTGCCGGAAGTCGGCCGGCAGTATGGCGTGAACCGCCTGTTCGCCTCAGCTGACGAGCTCCTGAACGAGCCGCTCGACGTGGTCTTGATCCTCTCCAGTGGCGATCACGGACCGGTGACCATCGCCGCGCTCGAGCGCGGGCTGCACGTTCTCGTCGAGAAGCCGTTGGCGTACACCCTGCGGGAGACCAACGACGTCATCGCCGCCGCCGAGCGGGCCGGCAAGACGCTCATGGTCGGGATGATGAAGCAGTACGACCCCGGCTATCAGCGCGGGGTCGAGCTGGTGCAGCGACTGCGCGATCTCCGCTACGTCGAGGCTACGACGCTGGAGCCGGAAGGCACGCTCTATCACGCCCACCATCCAATCGTCCGCAGTAGTGCCCGTCGCCAGGCTCAAGAAGAGCGCTACGGCGCGGATATGTTCACCGGCATCCAGCAGAGCATCCTAGCCCGCGAACCGCGCGAACTCCTGCGCGAGGCGACCGGGAGCGACGATCCGAGTGTGCTGACCTCGTATTACCTGCTCATCGTCAGCTCAATCCACGACGTCAACGCCCTTCGTGGCGCAATTGGCCAGCCGGAATGCGTCGTCTCCGCCAGTCTCTGGGCGGGCGGGACGAGCTTCACGACGACTCTCGCCTACGCGAACGACGTGCGCGCCGTCTACACCTGGACCACGCTTCCTTATGTCAAAAACTATGGGGAGACGTTCGGTTTCTACGCCTCCGACGGCCGCGTGCTGATCCGCTTTCCCTCGCCGTACCTCCGAAACGCGCCGACCCTGGTCGACGTCGAGCGGATGCACGGCGAGGAGCTACAGGTGACCCGGTTCACGACGTCCTATGAGGAGGCCTTCAAGCGCGAGTTGCTGGAGTTCGACGAGTGTGTGCGCACGGGCCGCCCTCCACGCACCGATGCGCAGGGCTTTCGCCAGGATCTCGAGGTGCTCACCGAGATCGCACGGAAGTTCCCGGCAACGTCTTGAAAGCCTGCCGATATGCCGGAGCAAGACACTGAAGCCTCTCGCACGCTGAGGCTGGTGCTCACCAGCCTCCACCCAGCCCAGGGCGAAGGGTGCAAAGGATGCAAAGGCTCCAGAGGCACACGCCATCGCCGTCTGCGACCGCCCTGCCGATCTCCGGTAGGAGTTGCTCAAGTCATCAGTGGCTGGCACGAAATCGGCATCCTCGTCCCTAAATGCCCCGTTTGCACCAAGCGAGCGCGGCACTGTTTGAATAGAACCCAGGAGAACGAGGAGCAAGTCCAATGGCTGACGTACAGATCGGGTATGCCATCTCCAGCGAGGAGCACCTGCCCAACGACATCGTCCGGCACGCGCGTTTAGCGGAGGAGGCCGGGTTCACCTACGCGCTGATCTCCGACCACTACCATCCCTGGGTCGACGCCCAGGGACACAGCCCGTTCGTCTGGTCGGTGATCGGCGGTATCGCCACGGCAACGGACCAGCTTCGTCTCGGTACCGGGGTGACCTGTCCTACTATCCGCATCCACCCCGCGATCATCGCGCAGGCGGCGGCCACCTCGGCGGCGATGATGCCGGGTCGCTTCTTTCTCGGCGTCGGCAGCGGCGAAGCGCTGAACGAGCACATCACCGGTGACCGTTGGCCGGAGACGGACGTGCGCCAGGAGATGCTGGAGGAAGCGATCGAGATCTTGCGCCTCCTCTGGCAAGGAGGCAACCAGAGCTACCACGGCGCGTTCTACACGGTCGAGAACGCCCGCCTCTACACCCTGCCGGAGGAGCCGGTCGAGGTCATGATCGCCGCCAGCGGACCATCCGCGGCCGAACTGGCGGGACGCCTCGGCGACGGACTCATCAGCACCTCACCTGACAACAAGGTCATCCAGGCCTTCACAGGCGCCGGCGGCAAGGGGCCGCGCTACGGACAGATGACAGTCTGTTGGAATGAGGACGAAGCCACTGCCCTTAAGACCGCTCACGAAATCTGGCCGAACGCCGGGCTCCCGGGTGAGCTGGGGCAGGAACTCCCCACCCCGGCCCACTTCCAGCAAGCAGTCCAACTCGTCACCCCGGAGAAGGTCGCCGAGAGCGTCATCGTCGGACCGGATGCCAGCAAGTACCTCGCCAAGATCGACGAGTACGCGCAGGCCGGGTTCGAC
>DASUQU010000284.1:0-4624 GCA_036280495.1 Thermomicrobiales bacterium
CTCTGCCAGCGGGGGCCATGGTTCGCCCTGGAACTCGATCTCGATCGAGCAGGGTCCGTCAAACCCGGCTTCGTCGAGCACCTTGAAGAGAACGGGGAAGTCGACCTCTCCCGTACCGACCTGCGGGAAGTTCCAGACGCCGACGCCGCCGATCTGGTCCTTGACGTGCATGTGGGTGACCTTGTCGACCGACTTCGGCAAATCCGTTTCGGGCCGGGTATCTCCGTAGTGAATGACGTTGCCCGGGTCGTAATTGATGCCGATGTTCGGCCGGCCGATGTCAGCGATGAGTGCCTTGGAGATTTCGCCGGTCGCCAGGAGTCCACCATGGGTCTCCAGGCAGATGTCGATGCCGTCGGCGGCCGCTTCATCGGCGAGGGGACCGATGCGCTCCAGAAATGCCGCCCGCTGCTCCTCGAGGCTGCCGCTCGAGGTGTCCGCGTGGCCACCGGTCGAGGTCGTGATCTTGGTGATCCCGAGCTTGCGAGCGATATCGAGCGCCTTGCGGAACTCGGCCACGCCTTCGTCGCTGACAAGATCGGAGTGTCCGGAGAGGCTGACTGCAGTCAATCCATACTGAGCCAGCAGGTCCTTGATCCGTTGAATTTCGGCATCGTCGGCGTCCCGGCTGACGTGCTCGGTCCAGCCGGGAACGCTGGTCAACTCGACCGACCGGAAGCCGGCGCGGGAGATGCCGTCCAATGCCTCTTCGAGGCTGTATGAGTGATAGGTATTCGTCGACGCGGCGAGACGATCTGCCATCGTGAACAATCTCCAAAATTGGTGCGGCGCGGCGGCCGCTACTCGTTGAACCAGGTGCGGCCGGGTTTGATCTTCATGTATTCGACGAAGACGCCGTTTTCCCGGGTGAAGGCAACGCGCGCGAATGGGGGGTCACCGACATCGAATGGTGGGAGGTAGACGTCTTTACCTTCGAGATGGGGCTCCAACTCATCAACGCTGTACGCGATGTGCGGAAAGTTCATGAATTCAGGATCGATTGGGCTATCCGGCGCGTAACGCAGCCATTCAATGCGATTTGGGTCATGCGCCGGATTAGTCACCCAGCATTTTGATGGCGCGACGTGGTCCTCTTTAGGCTGCTTCTCGAATGTGCGCAAGCCGATGTGATGGAACCGTTTTTGGGGTTCCGGCTCAGACGGCATGTGTTCACCTCAGGTGCTAAAACTCAGCAAGCGCTGGCCGCGGGAAGTACTTCCCGCGGCCAGTCCGTTTCTCATATCGGCTACGCGCCGGCACCCTCGGGCTGTGTCAGCGACGCGAAGTCTCCGGTCAGTTCGTAGGAGGTCGCCGCCTCGCGGACCGCGTCATGATCGAAGTCATTGGCGGTGGCCACCCAGTCGTTGGTCAGCACATCGGCCGCCGTCAGTTCCTCGGTCAGCTGGTCGATTTCGAAGGTGGTCTTGAGGAAGAGGTTCCAATCCTCTTCCGAATGCCAACCCCAGCCCTCGCGCTCTTCCCAGTTGCCCCGGAAGACGTCGGCGAGCTGCCACATCGACTCGACGGCGATCTGCTTGTCCTCGAAGACCTCGTTCAGCGCAGGTAGCGCTTCGAAGGTGATCTGGGTTGCGCCGACCGGGTTGTAGTAGCCGAACTCCAACCCTTGCGCCCAGCCGCGGAAGTAACGACCGTAGATGTCGGCCAGCGCCGCGTCCTCGAAGTCCGAGCGCCGGATCACGAACGAGTTGGCCGGGAATTTCGACCAATCCTTGCCTAGGATGTAATCGAAGTCGAGCCCAATTGCGGCCCACTGGGCGCGCAACCCCGCCCAGGAGAGGGCGGAGTCGGCCTGACCCTGGGCCAGGGTCTGTCCCCACTGGGGACCGGCGTCGACGTAGTTGACCTTGGTGTGGTCCCCTCCGGCTTGAGCGATCTCCGGATTGCAGATCCCCTGCCAACCAGCCGACCCAAGGGCAACAGTCTTCCCTTCCAGATCCTTGACGCTGGCCGGCGCCTGCCCCTTCTGGAAGGCGAAGTCGAAGACGTCGTACGCGCCCATCTCAAAGACGGAGATGAGGGGGCTGCCCTGCTCGATCATCAGGGAGTAGACGCCTGGCGAAGGGTAGGCCACGTCCGCTTGGCCGGTATCGACCGCCTTGGTCCCGGCTGTAGCCTCGATCGGACCTGGCTCCAGGGTCGTCTCGATATCGCCGAAGTAGCCCATCTTGACGGCCACCCAGTAGGCGTAGTCGTCGAGAACGTCGATCGTGCCGCGTGGTGACACCCAGCGAATCGAGTTCTCGGCTGGCTGCGCGACGACGATATTGCTTCGCTGCAGCGCCTGCAATGCTGCGCCACTGACGCCGAGCGCCGCCGCGCCCTTGACGAGACCGCGGCGGGTGACACTGCCGGTGGCGAATCGCTCGATGAGCGTGTCCAGCTGATGCATGGGTATTGGTCCTCCCAGGTGCGGCGCGCGAGCCCGGCGCCGTCGATACCGGATCTTCCAGTCGATCCCCGTGCCCAGGCAACGCTGCCGGAGCGGGTCAGGAAGCAGTGCGCTCCTGCCTCTGTCTGGTTCGGTACGCGCGGGGTGCGTGCCCTCCTTTCGTGCGAGTCGGAAGTCGTGCGTCGTGAGTCGGGAAGTTAGATCGTCCGTCCACTTGCCGACCTACCAACTAACCGACTCCCCGACTTCGATCACGCTTGCCAACCGGCCCACTTCTTGCCGATCCAATAGAAGATGACGTAGATGGTGACGCCCATCAGCGCCAGGAGCAGGATGATCGCATAGAAGTTTTCCATCTTGACCATCGACGACCAGAACATGAGTTGGTTGCCGAGCCCGTTCTTGCCCCCAACCATCTCGGCGCCGACGGCGGTCAACATGCCAAAGATCGCGCCGACCATCAAGCCGACGATGATCATCGGCAAGGCGAGGGGGAAGCGGATCTTGGTGAAGATTTGGAGCGTCGACGCGCCATATGACCGCGCCAGGGCGATCTTGGCCAGATCGGTACGGCGGAATCCGGTGGCGGCGTTTATCATCACCATCGGTCCCGTGGCCAGAGCCACCGCGATGATACGCGGCGTCAGCGTGAAACCGAAAACCAGGATCAGGAGCGGCACCAGCGCGATCATTGGCGTCGTCACCAGGAGCAGGATGTAGGGGGTGATGATCTTCTCGATCAGCGGGACCTGGGTGATTACCGCGGCGAGGATGAGTCCGATGCTGGCGCCGATGGTGAACCCGGCCAACAGTTCGATTAAGGTGATTTGCATATGCGGCCAGAAGAGATCCCCAAAGCGGGTGACGAGGGTCGTGGCGATGGCGCTAGGCGGCGGAAAGATGTAGCTCTGAATATTGAAAGCGCGGACTGCGAATTCCGCGCCGACGATGAGCACGATCGCCACGAGGAGGATGAGCCCGACCTCACCCCAGTTGCGGGCGAAGCCCTGGCTCGTGAGTGCCGACCAGTTGGTGAGACTGACCTCGCCCTCCCCCTCGGCCTCAGCCTGATTGAATGTCGGAATCGTTTCACGCAGTTCGCTCGCCATGGCCGGCCCCCTGTCGCAGGTGTTGCTTGCTGAAGGTTGACTACCGCGCGGCTAGCCGAGATGCAGGACGTCTGCCATCGCCGCCGTATTGCCGTGGACCCCTCGCTCGATAGTCGCCTTGACCTTGAGGATCATCTCGATGAACTCCGGGGAGAACGTCATGTCGATCGTTCGCGGCCGCGGCAGGTCGACCGGAAAGACGTGCGCCAGCCGGCCCGGCCGGGGCGTGAGGACGACGACCCGGTCGGCGAGGAAGATGGCCTCAGAGACGTTATGGGTGACAAAGATGATCGTCTTACCGGTCTCCATCCAGATCTTCTGGATGAGGAGATTCATCTCGTCCCGGGTGAACGCATCGAGGGCGCCGAATGGCTCGTCCATGAGAATCACGTCGGGATCGTAGGAGAGGCAGCGCACGATGCTGGCCCGCTGCTGCATGCCGCCTGAGAGCTCGCGCGGCATCTTCTTTTCGAACCCCGCCAGACCGACGTCGTCGAGCAGGCGCTTGACACGACCTTCGTACGGCTTGAAGTCGATCTTCTTGATCTCGAACGGGAACCGAATGTTCTGCCAGAGGTCCCGCCACGGGAGCAGGTTGGCGTCCTGGAAGATCATCCCGATCTCGGGCCGGGGTCCCTGGACCGGGGTGCCATTGACGGTGATCTGACCACCGGTCAGGTCGTGTAGCCCGGACATCCCCCAGAGAAGCGTGCTCTTGCCGCACCCGGATGGACCGAGAATGCAGAGGAACTCGCCCTTGGGGATCTCGAGCGAGAGATCCTCCAGAGCGTGCACTGTACCGGTGCCGGTCTTGTAGTGCTTGGTGACGTGCTGGACCGACATCATGATCGGCCGCTCGTCGGGAACACCCGCGGTCTTGGCTCCGTTCCCGCTCACGACCTGCTGGGGTTTCATTTCGACCATTCCTGAAGCCTCCCGCCTCTTGCCGTTTCCGAGAGGCTGTCGGTCGCCTGCCGTGGGGAGGCACAGTCCGTTCCCCATGCGAGCGCCGTCTCCGGGCACCGGGTCACACTTTAGTCGGAGGAATTATGTACCGGGAAAGTCTATGGATGCGTGCGAGATGGTGTCAACGCTAGCACCCCCG
>DASUQU010000285.1:0-2987 GCA_036280495.1 Thermomicrobiales bacterium
CCTGAGCCGCAGGAATACGAGTTGTGCGGCGTCGGCGTCATCGCCGAGATCGCGCAGTTCCGGCCGAGCGGCAGCCGCCACGTCGTCCTGCAGGGCCTCGCCCGCGGCATCGTCACCGAACTGGTGCAGCAGGATCCGTATTTGGTCGCTCGCGTCGTCCGCCAGGACGACCCGGTCGATTCGACCGCGGAAGCGGAAGCGGCGATGACCGCGGTGATGGAGCAGGTCGAGAACTACATCAGCATGCTTCCCAACGTCCCGGAAGAGGTGCTGACGATGGTGCGCGGGGTCGAGGAGCCGGGATGGCTGGCAGACCTGATTGCCTTCTCCCCGGAATTCACGTCGGATCAGCGTCAAGATCTGCTCGAGATCCTCGATCCGGTCGAGCGTCTCCGCCGTTTGAGCGTCCTCATCCAGAAGCGTCTGGATGTACTCAACCTCCGGCAGCAGATCCAATCCGAAGCGCAAGCCGGTATGGACAAGCAACAGCGCGAGTACTACTTGCGCGAGCAGCTCCGCGCCATCCAGAAGGAGCTGGGCGAGTCCGGCACCGAGGCAGCGGTGGCAAGTGAGCTGCGCGAGAAGATCGACGCCGCCGGTATGCCGGATGAGGTCAAGGCTAAAGCACTGGTCCAGGTCGAGCGCCTGGAGCAGCAGCACCCATTCTCTCCCGAGATTGGGGTCATCCGCGGCTACCTCGATTGGTTGATCGAACTACCCTGGGCCGTCGAGACCGAGGACCGGCTCGACCTGACCGAGGCGGCCCGTGTGCTGAGCGAAGATCACTACGGTCTGGAAAAAGTCAAGGAGCGAATTCTCGAGTTCATCGCCGTGCGCAAGCTCGCGGGGGATCGCCTGCGAGCGCCGATCCTCTGCTTCGTCGGGCCTCCTGGCGTCGGAAAGACGAGCCTTGGACGATCGATCGCCCGGGCCATCGATCGCAACTATGTCCGCATGTCGCTCGGCGGCGTGCGTGACGAGGCAGAGATCCGTGGCCACCGGCGGACCTACGTCGGCGCCATGCCCGGTCGCGTCATCAAGGCCCTGAAAGATGCGAAAAGCCGCAATCCAGTGATGGTGCTGGACGAGATCGACAAGGTCGGCTCGGACGCATTTCGGGGCGATCCCTCCTCGGCATTGCTCGAGGTGCTCGACCCGGAGCAGAACACAACCTTCTCCGACCATTACCTGGAGGTCCCTTTCGACCTCTCGAAGGTCATTTTCATCACGACCGCCAACCTGCTCGAGCCGATCCCACCCGCCCTGCGCGACCGGATGGAGATCATTGAGGTGTCGGGATACACCGAGGTCGAAAAGATGGCGATCGGACGGCAGTTCTTGCTGCCGAAGGCGCTGGACACGCATGGTCTGGCATCGGAGCAGTTGACGGTCACCGATGATGCACTCCGGCGCCTGATCCGCGAGTACACGGAGGAGTCAGGCGTTCGCAATCTGGAGCGCGAGATCGGCTCGCTTTGCCGCAAAGTGGCCCGCATTCTTGCGGGTGATGACCCACCGCCGCAGATCGTGGTCGACGCCGCGCACGTGACCGACTACCTGGGAGTCCCGAAATACGACTACGGTCTTGCCGAAGAACAGGATGAGGTGGGCGTGGCGACTGGCGCCGCGGTGACGAGCGTCGGCGGCGATCTCCTCGGCATCGAGGTGTTGATCATGCCGGGCAAAGGAGATCTCATCCTCACCGGGCAACTTGGCGACGTCATGCAAGAGTCCGCGCGCGCCGCGCTCTCATACGCCCGCGCTCGCACGAGCGACTATGGTTTGGCGCCGGACTTTTTTGACCGACATAACATCCATGTCCATGTCCCCGCGGGTGCCATCCCGAAGGATGGTCCCTCGGCTGGAATCACGATGGCGACCGCGCTCATCTCAGCCCTAACTGGACGTCAAGTGCGCAAGGACGTAGCGATGACCGGGGAGATTACCCTCCGCGGGAAAGTTCTCCCCATCGGCGGCTTACGCGAAAAGACAGTGGCTGCTCACCGGGGAGGTATCAAGACCTTCATCTTGCCGCGCCGTAACGCCAAGGACCTGGCCGAGCTGCCCGGCGTCGTCCGCGACGGCATGGAACTGATCCAGGTCGATTCCCTGGAGCAGGTGTTGGCCGCCGCGCTGCTACCGAAAGCCCAGACCGGGCCGGTGCCCGTGCAAGTCGCATAACGAGAGTGAGATGCTCTCTATCACCCTCGTTCACTCCTGAGCTTGACGGGACTCCCCGCGGGAGTGCCTGAACCGAGTAGGGTCCACCAGAGTCCGGCGGCCGCGATCAGGCCCACCGTGGCGAAGATCAGCCATGGCAGCGTGGGAAGCCCAAGACTTCTCCCCAGGTCGTAGAGGAGACCTCCGGCGTAACTGCCGAGTCCGCCGCCGAAAGCGACCGCCAGGGCAGCGACGCCGAAATACGATCCCAGCGCGATCGGGTTCGCCAGCCCGGCTGCCACCGTCTGTTCGATCGGTCGCACCAGGACGATACCGAGTGAATAAACGACCACGGCGAAGAGCAGGCTGATCGTATCCCGCGCGACACCGATGAGCATCAATCCTGTCGCCGTGGCCAGCACACCGGCGATAAGCGCACGCGGCCTCCCGAGCCGACGTTCGGTCAGGCGCGGCATCGGATACCCGAGGACCACCGCGATGATGGAGTTGACCGCGTAGACCCAGGCCACCGCGCTCGGGTTACCGGCGATCGCCGTGGCTACCAGCGGCAGCGTGATCGAAAATTGGGCCGCCATGAACTGGTGTCCCCCCATGAAGCCGGTGTAAGTCAGGAATTGGCGGTCGCGGAAGGCAAGTTTCAGCCCCCGGAATGGTCCGCCCTTTTCAGCGACCTGCACGGCCGGCAGCCACAGGAGAATCATGACGAAGATCAGCACGTACATCGCCCCGCTGACCAACGCAACCAGCCGAAAATCGACGCCGAGCAGCAGCGCACCCACCTGCGTGCCAGCGGTGATGCCGAGTCC
>DASUQU010000286.1:0-2258 GCA_036280495.1 Thermomicrobiales bacterium
GAGGGCGGACTGTGTAGTTGTTGTTACAGATCATCGTGCATTTGATTACGAACTTGTGGCTAGCGTGGCCGATTTGATCGTCGATACCCGAGACAGCATCGGGCCGCTGCGAGACCGTGACGCCTTGCTGATCAAGCTTTGATGTATGGCGTGGAAATACGTAAGAACCCTTTCCGGAGGAAGGTGCGTTGTATCATTGTCGGGTTCGGAACTCGAGGGACTGCCCGTCACTCAACCTGATGCACGTACGGCAATCGAGGGCACGGCTCGCGTACTTGTCCATCCACACACCGGAGGTCGATCGGGGATTATGAAGGGAGAAACACGGATGACCGGGATGGCCCGGGTCATCGGGCTCCTGATCGCGCTCGCACTGCTGCTGAGCCTGTTCTTGCCACTGGTCGGGGCCTCCGCCCAGGAAACTGACCCAGAGGAGGACGTTGCCACCACAGAAGCGCTGGCCGAGGTGCCGACCACCGGCGCGCGCCGGCCCGGTCCGATCATCCTTGCCGCATCGCGCGTGGCCACGCCGGAATCCGAACCGGAACCCGTGGAGGGAGTCGCGCCGATCGCGCTGCAGGTCGATAGTGTCGGCGTCGATGCCCCGATCGAGCTCGGCTCCGTCGCCGACGGGGTGATGCAGGATCCAAGCGGACCCTGGGTCGTCTCCTGGTATGAGCCGTTGGGCAAGGTCGGCGAGGGCGGCAATGTCGTCATGGCCGGACATGTCGACTATTGGAATGTCGGACCAGCCGTCTTCTGGGACGTTCGCTACCTCCCCGAGGGGGAGATCATCCGCGTCGTCGGTGAGGATGGCAAGAACTACGAATACGCCGTGCAGTGGACGCAGTCGTACCTGGCGGATCAGCTCACGCCCGAGGTCATCCAGGGCGAGATCGTCGGCGACACCGGTGAGGAGACGCTGACCCTGATTACGTGCGGCGGTGAGTTCGATCCCGCAACCGGCGAGTACAACGAGCGGTGGGTCGTGCGCGCAAACCTGATCTCGGTCTGATCTCGAGACCAGTCAGCCGAGTCGGAGCGCCGGCACGCCCGATCGGGCGTGCCGGACCTGTGTCGAGCACCGTATACATCATGACCTGTCATTATGGAGCATCACCGTGATCGCACCCGCACGTGCAAGTGCACCTCCCTGGGCAAGCGCAAGCACCGCCCCCGTCGTCGAGTCGCCTGCCCCCGAGGTCGCCGCGCTGCTCGCGCCGGAGCGCATCGGCCCACATGACGGCGCCGGTAAGACCTGCGTCGTCGCCATGAGCGGCGGTGTCGACAGCGCGGTCACCGCGCTCGTCATGCGCGAGCGCGGCTACCGGGTGATCGGTATCAACCTGCGACTCTTCTCGCCTGACGACCCCGACCACCGCGCCAACCCCTGCTGCGGCATCCCGGCGATGGACGACGCGCGCATGACCTGCGCCCGCATCGGGATTCCGTTCTATGCCATCAATATGGAAGGCGAGTTCGGCGAAGCGGTCGTCCAGCGTTTTGTCGACGAGTACGCCGCGGGACGTACCCCGAATCCCTGCCTGGAGTGCAACCGGCACGTGAAGTTCCGCCACCTGGTGGAGCGGGCCAAGTTGATCGGCGCCGACTGTCTGGCCACCGGCCACTATGCCCGGATCGAGCACGGCGAACCCGCGGCGGGGCAGCCACACCGACTGCTGCGAGCCGTCGACCCGAAAAAGGATCAGAGCTACGTCCTCTACACGCTGACGCAGGAGCAGCTCGGCTTCATTCATTTCCCACTCGGCGGACTGCACAAGACCGAGACGCGGGCGCTGGCGCGGGCTTTCGACTTGCCGGTGGCGGAGAAGGCAGAGAGTCAGGAGATCTGTTTCGTCGGCAAGCGTTCCTATGCCGACTTCGTCGCCGAGCGGCGGCCGGACGTGACCCGCCCCGGCGAGATCGTCGACACTCATGGGGGAACACTCGGGCAGCACCAGGGGCTGGTCCACCATACGGTCGGGCAGCGACGGGGACTCGGCATCGCCGCCGGAGAGCCGCTCTTCGTCATCCGCCTCGAGCCCGCTCGGAACCGCCTGGTCGTCGGCTCGCGGGACGAAGCCGCGGCGCGCGACATCGCTCTGGAGCGCGTCAGCATCACCAGCGGAGAGTGGCCGGAGGGACCATTCCCAGCCGAGGCGATGGTCCGCTATCGGGGAGCCCTGGCGGCCGCGACGGTCGAGCTGGGAGCCGCTGACAGCGCCTCGGCACGCGTCCGCTTCTCCGGCGACGGTCTC
>DASUQU010000287.1:0-11657 GCA_036280495.1 Thermomicrobiales bacterium
GATCGCCAGCTCGATGTCCGCTCGCGCGTCCGCAAGCGATGTGCGTGGATGACGACCCTCCCGGACACAATCGTAGAAATGCATCCACTCACGGCGAAACGCCTCCTGATGCGACACCGGTATCTCCTTCCGCACCGGAGAACCGGCCTCATTTTCACGGATCGTCACCACCGTCGGGGCATATGGCACGTACGGGTTCGGGAAGGTGATCTCGACCATCTCATGCCTGCCGTAGGCAACGAGGTGCTCGTCCCACCAGAGTGCCTCGGAACCGGTGCCGACCTCGAAGACACAGCGACATCCCGGTCCGTAGTCCAGGACCGACAGCAGTTGCGTCGGTGACACGGCATCGCTGTAGCGCACCCCGGAGGGCACGCCGAACGCGCCGCGCAGGACGGTGAGATCGTGGCTGGCCAGCATCAGGAGCATCTCAAAGAGAGCTGAGAGGTGAGCGTGGTCGGGACCCAGAGCCTCTCGCAGCGTTGCCTCGATCGCCTCTCGGCGCTCATCGCGGAGCGCTGGCGAGAGGTCGTCGCGGCTGACGAGCGTAAAGAGCGTGGCGTGCAATTCGAAGTCGACGGCAAAATCGTGGACGCGGATCAGCCGGACGTCGTCCATCGCTTGCATCCTGGCCGCGCCGAACTCGTAGCCGGGGTCGTACCGTTTCATGTAGCCGACCATTGCCGTCACGCCGGCCCGCTCGACCGCGTCGATGATGCGGTCGGCTTCCGCCGTCGAGAACCCGAGTGGCTTCTCGATGAAGAGGTGCTTCCCCGCCTCGGCCGCCGCCACGGCCACATCGGCATGCTCCATGGTCAGGACGGCAACGGCGTCGACATCTTCTCTGCTCACGAGATCGGTGAAGTTCGTGAAGCGATCTGGCACCCCGAACCGGTCGCCGACCGACTCCACTACCATCGGCGACAGATCGCAGATCGCCGTCACCTGGAACTGGGGCAACTCCGCCAGGAATGGCAGATGCATGATCTGGGCGATCTGGCCGCAGCCGACCACCCCTACCCGCAGCGGCTCCACGCCTTCGCCGTTTCTGAACTACCGGAGCCCGTCGGCGCCGACGGCTTCCTCGCGGCGCAGCCCACCCACGCGCGCAAACGGCCGCCCGCCGCAGGAGAGAGCGGCAATCACGACGATCTCGTCGTCACGCGGCGCCGCCGGCACCCGCACCTCGATTGCGTCGAAGTGGCTGCGGACGAACGCGGCGTCCTTGTAATGGAGCGGCACGTCGATCGTGGCGCCAGTGCCCCCCATCTTCTTCGCCGAGGGGATGATCGCAGCGCCGCCACCAAGTGCCGCGCGCATCGGCGCTCCAAATTTTGGATGGAGGAGCGCCGCCGCATGCTCCAGTTCCCCCGCCAACCCGACGATGGCCGCCTTACCGAAGCTCTCTGCCAAATCATCTCCGAGCAGCGCGACGGCGCGTCGCGTCAGCAGATCGCCAAGCTCTTCGCCAAATCCGATCAGCGGCTCGAGGTCTTCGACAATCTGTCCGGCGAACGGGTTGGCGATCACCGCCGCCACCGCGACCCGCTTCACTGGCCGCCCGACCGCTCGTCCGCCCTCCCGCATCACCTCCTCAGACACCGCATAAACCCGACGGATCTCCAGGTCTGACATTGCCTATCTGCCTCTCTACTCGTCCGGCGCTTCATTTGCGAGTGGGACCAGGTCGCGACGTTCCGTCAACCCCCGTCTTCTGTCAATCCTGAAGGGTCTGGCGATGGCCTACCTCATCGGCGCGACCACGTGCGTCGCTAGCAAGTCGAGCTGCCGTGGATCGTCCGTCACCGGTGTGATGATCAGCTCCTGCAAACCCACCGCCGCCAGATCCGCGATGCGGCGCTGAATCTCATCAATCGTCCCCATGAGGTATGACGCGGTCAGATCCTCGAAGCCACGGTGATCGCCCATGACTCGCGTGAAAAGTGGCCCCTGCTCGGCGATCGCCTGCTCCCTGGTAGGAGCTTCCGAGACGTGGACGAACTGTGTGTGTGCAAAGGTCAACGTCCGCGGGTCGCGACCGATGGATCGCAAGTGGTCCTGGACGACAACCCAGTCGGCTTTCACCATGCTCGCGTCGCTGCCGCTCGACCGTGACATCCAGCCGTCGGCAAGAGCAATGCGATCAAGCACTTTTGGAGCGATGTATGGCTTGTCCGGAGTTTCCGGCGCGTGCCCGAGCGAGCCGCCAGCGATCCAGACCTCTGGTGGCCGCGGCGGGCGCGGCTCCATCGAGACTTCATCCAGATTGAAGAAGCGCCCGTGGTGCATGACGGACTCCTCGCTGAGCAATCGCCGGATCACCTCCAACCCTTCGTCCAGACGCGCCCCGCGCTCCTTCAGTGATACCCCGACCGCCGCGAACTCCCGCTCCTCCCATCCAGTGCCGACACCGAGGATGAATCGTCCTCCGGAAAGAAAATCGAGCGTCAGGACCTCGCGCGCCACGATCACTGGGTGACGTAGCGGCAGCACCAGAATTGCCGTGCCGAGGCGCACTCGCTCCGTCACGGCCGCCACGTGCGCCAGGATTGCAAACGGATCATGCCAGGCCACCGCGTAGAGCGCCGGCGACACAAGCAGGTGCTCGATGACCCACAGACTGTCGAACCCCAGCTCCTCGGCGTGCCGGGCATACGCTGCGAGCCGGCGCACCTGCTCATAAGTGGCATCCGGCCAGGCGTACGATGGCAATCGCAGACCGAGCTTCATCGCCTCGTCCTCAACCGTCCCGTCGCCTGTCTCCCCTCTTCTATTGCAATGGGCGAGGGGTTAGGGTGGGGGATCTCTAGTGCCCGCCACCGATGAACCCGGGCACGACGACGTTGCGCTGTCCCGGTGGGGTATTGCGGCTCGGTCCCACCTTGATGACCCCATCGAGGATGACCGCGCTCACCGCAGGTGTATCGCCGGTTGCCAGCGTCTGCAGTGCCGTGGTCGCCGGCGAACCGATCGGGGCATCCACGATCACCAGATCGGCCTCGCGGCCAAGGCTCACCAGCCCCCGGTTCAGGCGATGCAGTCGGGCGGTATTTCCGGTCGCCATTGCCACAGCGCGCTCGGGCGCGACCCCGCCCAGCGCGGCGACCCAGGAGATGGTCCGCAGCATCCCCAGTGGGATCACTCCCGTCCCCGACGGCATGTCGGTCCCGAGGATGAGCCGCCGTTCGAGACCTTTGCTGGCCACCAGCCGAGCCACCTCCTGCGCCGCTAACGCATTGCCGCACTGCACGATCTCTACAAATGCGTCCGAGTCACGAAGAATCCGGGAGACGTCATCGAGAGGCAATCGTGTCGGACCGCCGTTGACGTGGCTGGCGACGTCGGGTCGGATGGCACAGACCAGATCGGCACGGATGGCGTTGCTGCCAGGGATCGAGACGCCTCCGGTGTGCATCGCCACGCGCATGCCTCGTGCTTGCGCCCAGCGCACCATTGGTCCCGCCTCCTCGGGCGTGCAGACGGCGGAAAGCCCGATCTCTCCGACGAGCTGGACCCCGGCCTCCGCCATTTCGTCGAAGTCCGCCTCGGTCAATCCATGTTCGAGGATGACCGCACCGGCGATGACCTTCACTCCCGCGGGTCGCGCATTGGCGAATGCCTTGGCGGCGAGGATCGCCAGCGCCTTAGTTCCCGCACGGTCCTTCGGCCGACCCGGCACGTGCGGCTCACCGGCCGAGATCATCGACGTTACTCCGCCATGCAGGCAGCTGTCGATGAAATCGAGGATCCGCTGCCGCGGCGAGAAATCGCCGATCACCGGGTGAACGTGGTTGTCGATGAGACCAGGAATCAGCGTCGCGCCCGCCGCGTCGATCGTTGCCTCGCCGTGGACCGGCGAAGGCGCTCCCGCCTGATTTCCAACGTATGCGATCGTGCCGTCTCGGACCACGACCGTGTCACCTTCGGCCAGCGGCGCGTCGATATCGCCGGTGACAATCGTGCCGATGTTGATCACTCGCAGGTTGGCCACTTCCACCTCCGACCTACCGCCGGACCGCGGCGCCTTCCTCAGCTCGGACGGCCATCAACTCCTCGCTCGTCACCACATCCCCAAAATGCGTGTCGATGTCGTAGAGCGTAGAAGCCTGCTCGCGATCGCTCGTCGCGCTAACGCAGTCCTCTGGGACGAAGACGTCGTAGCCGAGGAAGTAGGCGTCGTGCACCGTCGACCGCACACAGATGTTGGTGACGACGCCGGTCACCACAACCTGCTTGACTCCCCATTCACGCAGCCGCAGGTCCAGGTCGGTACCGAAGAATCCGCTGTATCGCCGCTTCGCGATCCTCAACTCACCCGGCGCAACATCCATGGCGTCGATGATCCCCGCGTTCCATGTGCCGCCGATGCAATGCGGCACGCGCTTCTCGAACTCCCGGTCCTCCGGGATCGGGTGCTCGTCACAGAGCCAGACGACACGCGTCCCCATCTCCCGGCTCGCGGCAAGTAAGCGGTTGATCGGCTCGATGACGCGTCTTCCTTCCAGCAGCACCATCTCCCCACCCGGTTCCAGAAACTCGTTGAGCATGTCAACGACGAGGATGGCCGCACATACCGGATCGAAACGCAACCGTCGCCCGGTCCTCCGCTCCGAAAACTCACTCACCACTTCATCCAGTCCCATCATGTCCATTTGTCCCCCCTTAGATCACGAGGTGTTCCCGTAATCGCGGCTCATCAACAAGGAACGCCGATGACGCCCCTCCATCGACCACACGTCCTTTCTCCATCACGTAACAGCGCGCGCTGATTCGTAGCGCCAGGAGCGCGTTCTGTTCGACCAGCAAAATGCCCACACCGGAGGCGGCGATATCTCCCAGTCCTGCCGCCAACTCCTTTACCAGGTTCGGCTGTAAACCCTCCGAGAATTCGTCCAACAGGAGGAGGCGCGGCCCGGTCAGCAGCGCACGCCCCAGGGCAAGCATTTGCCGCTCCCCGCCCGAAAGGGCATTGGCATCCTGGTCGAGTCGCTCCGCCAGGACGGGAAAGCGGCCCATGACATAGCCCTGGTCCGCCCCAATTCCTCGCCCGGCCAAGCGCCCGAGGCGCAGATTGTCCCCCACGCTCAGACCCGGGAAGACGCCACGGTCTTCCGGCACATAGGCCACACCCAGGCGTGCGATGACGTGCGTCGGCAGCCGCTCGATCGATCGTCCATCGAGGGTGACGCGTCCGGACGAGCGGCTCGTCAACCCCATGATGCTGCGCAGCGTCGTGGTCTTGCCGACGCCATTGCGCCCCAGGAGCGCGACGATCTCCCCGGTAGCGACAGACAGTTCGACACCGAACAGCGCCGGGGTCCTGCCGTAGCCGGCGTGGAGCTGCTCGACCTCGAGGAGCGTCATCACACGTCGCCCAGATAGACGCGCCGCACGTCGTCGTCACCTTCGATCTCGGCAATCGTCCCCTCGCGCATCACCCCGCCCTTGTGTAGGACGGTGACGTCGTCGGCAAGCCCGCGCACGAAGTCGATGTCGTGCTCGATGATCGCCACCGTCGCAGCGGCGGCAATCTCGCGCACGATGGTGGCCACCACGTCCGTTTCGTGGGCGTTCATCCCGGCGGTCGGTTCGTCCAGGAGCACAAGTCTGGGGCGCATCGCCAACGCCATCGCCATTTCCAGCCGCTTTTTCTCTCCGTGCGCGAGATTCTCAGCCAAAATCTGCTCCCGCTCATGGAGTCCCACCCGTGCCAGCGCCGCGCGCGCCAGGCGGCATTCGTGCGGGTGCTCGCGGCTGGCGAGGAGGACGTGGTCGAGAACAGGCATCGAGGCGAACACACGAGGTGTCTGGAACGAGCGCGCCAAACCGAGCCGGGCGATCGCCTGTGGTGACTTTCCTGTTATGTCGCGTTCACCGAATGTTACGCGCCCAGTGGTTGGCGGTAAAACGCCGCTGATGAGGTTGAACAAGGTGCTTTTACCCGCGCCGTTCGGTCCGATGATGCAGTGGATATGTCCTTCCCGGATGCACAGGTCGACATTATCGACCGCCCGCAACCCCCCAAAGCGCCGCGTCAATCCGGTCGTCTGCAACACCACCCGCGGCTCAGTCATGAGATCCGTCTAACGGCCTGTCGCGAAGCGCCAGATCGCCCCCTCCCGTGGTAGGCCAAATGTCCTCTCCGCGGCGGTTTGGTCGAATGGATTTCATTTTCGTCACGCTCTCGAAAAGCCCGGCAAACCCTTTGGGCAAGAAGATGACGACCAGGATGAACACCACCGCCAGGATCATTACGTAGCCGTCAGCCGATACCCCGCGCAGCCGGTTCTCCAAGAGCTTGAGCGCCAAAGTGGCGACGATCGGACCGATCAGCGTTCCCTGGCCGCCGACGGCAACCCAGACGTACGCCTGCACTGAGAATGCGATCCCGAAAAGTGAAGGATGGGCCGTCCCGATCAGTGCCGCATATAGGGCGCCGGCCAGCGCGCCCAGCGCCCCGGCAATGGCGGCCACGACCAACTTCGCGCCCGCCACGCTGTAGCCGAGTGTCGCTACCTTCTCCTCGTCGTCCCGGATGGCGACCAGCACCCGCCCAAATCGCGAGCTGACCAGCCAGAGGCAACCCAGATAGGCCGTGATGACCACAGCGGCACTCAAAGGAAAGAACTGCTCGGGGTTCGTCATCCTCAGATCGAGACCGGGCAAGGAGAAATCGGGCAGCGGAATTCCTGTGATGCCGTTCGAGCCGCCCGTCAGGTCATAGCTGACCGATGTCCACCGTTGCAGGATCAGGGAGACGGCCAGGGTAATCAGCGCGTAGTAGATCGGTAGCGTTCGCGCTCGGAACGCGGGGAAGGCGACCGCGACTGCTAATACGACCCCAAGTACCATCGGGAGCGCAAAAGCCAGGTACGTCGGGGAGCCGGTGCTGAACTTCCGCTGCGCGAGCGCATAGGTGTACGCACCCAGCCCCAGATACGCCGCCGGTCCCAGGTTGAGGATACCGGTATACCCCCATTGCAGGTCGACGCTCAGTGCCAGCAAAGAGAGCACCAGCGCCGATGAGATAATGAAGAGTTCGAACGGATCGGCGAAGCGCCCATACAGCAGCAACCCCACCGTCAACAGCACCGCCCACCGCGTAGTCCACAACAGCCCCGCGGCACGTTCCCACATGCCCGCAGCCGTCACCCCTCTACTCTCGTCCTCCCTCGCCCGTCAATCCGGGAGAGGGGGGGAAAGGGCTGACAGGCAGCCGCGGCCGTCGCCGCAATTTTCCCGCGAACAGTCCACGCGGACGGAGCAATACCAGCACCCAGACGATCACCAGTACCGTGATCTGGGCGTATGTGGCGTCGCGGATTGCGGTAAACCCCGCCTCCCACCCGCCGACGATCGCCGCGCCGCCGATTGCCGCCCCGATCGAACCTACGCCGGCAACGATGACAACCAGAAATGAGCGGACGACCCAGTCCAACCCCATGGCCGGAACCACGCTGACGAAAGGCGACGCCAGTGCCCCGGCGAACCCCGCAAGCGCCGAACCGAGCGCGAAGGAGAGTGCGTTCATGCGTGACGTGTCGACCCCGAGCGCGGCGGCCATGGCGGGATTGACGATCGTCGCCCGCGCCCGCAAACCGAAATCGGTCCGCAGGAAGAGAAGCACGACCGCCACAATCGTCACGATAGCGAGAATTGTCGCCACGATCTGGTACGTCGGATAGGTGTTGCCGAGGATCGTGGGGCCGCCGCTGATGGGACTTGAGACGAACTGCGGTCGGTCACCAAACATCATGGCGACCCCCCGCTGCAAGAGGATGCCCAGACCGAAGGTCGCCAGCAGGGTGCTGAGATCGCCTCGCGCGTAGAGCCTCTGGATGATCGTCCGCTCCACCACCACGCCGAACACGCCGAGGACGACGGCGGCCGCCACCAGATTGAGCCAGAAGTTCACACCTCGCTCCAGCAACCACCACATCGTGTATGCGCCGAGCATGAAGAACTCGCCGTGGGCCATGTTGATGACCTTCATCATCCCGAAGATGATGAACAGACCCATTGCCACCAACGCCAGCAGTGTTACCGACGACACAGCATTGAATACCTGCTTCAGTAGCAGACCTGTATTCACGACGGCGAGCAGATTCACGGTATGTCTCACCCCCTCTTCCATCTTGAAAGAAAGGAGGGGTGGAGAGTGGATGTTGTCACCTAGACCACCGAACATCCCTCGTGGCCAGGATGTGCGATCTGCCCGAAATCCTCATCAATCTGGTACGCATCGTTTTCGATCCTCAGCAGGTAGATCGGCTGCTTCAGCAGATGATTATCGGCTTCGATCTGGACATCTCCCTGTGGCAGGGTCATGGCCAGCCCTTCGCATGCTTTGGCAAAAGGTTCCGGTTCGAAAGAGTTGGCCTTTGTGGCCGCTTCTCGCCAGAGCAGAATGGCGCCGTAGCAGGCCGCCGCCGTGCCCCCTATCGGAAGTTGGTAGTCGTAGGTCTCCCGGAAGGCGTCGACGAACTCCTTATTAACCGGGTTGTCGATCGCCTCGGCGTAACGGTCAGCGGTCAGGACGCCATCGGCGAATCCTTGCAAGCCGCCGTACACCTCCGGCGCAAATGTAGCTACGCCCGTGACCGTCATGCGATCGAAAAGACCACCCTCGCGAGCTTGTTTCGTGAAGGCGATGCCATCGGTGCCAACCGTCGTCGAAAAAACCACTGTGGCGCCCGAGTTGGCGATCTTGTCGATTACCGGCCGGTAGTCGCTGGTGCCCAGCGGGACGTACTCCTCGGCCACGACACTGCCCCCGGCGTCTTCCAGGAATTGAATAGCCACGGCGTTGACGGAGCGTGGGAAGACATAGTCGTTACCGATGAAATACCAGTCCTTACCTGATTGCTCCACGATCGTGGGCACGAAGCGACTGAGCCGTTGTTGCGGCGTATCCCCCAGTCCGAAGACAAACGGATTCGTGCCGCCACCCGGCAGGCACGTCTTGTCCTCACCGTCGAGGGGATAGAAGAACAGCTTCTTCGCTTGATCGACCAGCGGCAGTACGGCCAGGGTTGTCGCACTACTCACGGTCCCCATCAGGATGTCGACGTTGTCCTGGACGAGCAGCTTGCGCGCACGCTCTGTGGCGACGGCCGGATCACCTTGATCGTCCTCGGCAATGACAGTGAGAGGCCTCCCGAGGATACCTCCCTCGTTGTTGACTTTTTGCACGGCGAGGTTGGTCGCCTTCGTCATCAAATTGCCGAAATCGGCAAAAACCCCGGTCACCGGGGCCAGCAACCCAATCGTGATCGGTTCACCGGCAGCCGGCGTCCCCTGGGCGGTGGCCAATTGTCGGAAGCGCAGTTCGGTAGCCAACAGCGCGCCGCTTGTGGCGCCAAGCTTGATGATCTGGCGGCGGGAAGATCGAATCATTGCGCGCTCCTTCCAGCGTCTTGGGTCAGATTGGCGGCTTCGCTGTTCAGCTTGACATCGCTTGTTCTCGCGATGGCCTGTCCTCCTTTCGCCTGGGTACGGCGTTTGCTCCAGTCCCCGCGAACATGTGTCCCGCTCCGTTTGGAGCTTGCTCCTCGCGCTGCGCCCGGTAACCGCACAGCTCGGACATGTAGCTCGCGGCCGGCAGGAGCAGGGCGGACCACCTCACCTCATCGAAGCGGGAGCTCGGACTGGCGATGCTCAGCGCCGCCAACGCTCGGCCGCCCGCGGTGAGGACCGGAGTGGCAACGGCCGAAATCCCGTCGACGAACTCCTCTTTCTGTTTCGCATAGCCTCGCTTGCGGATGAGGCGAATGTCGGCGAGCAATCCATTGCGTTGACGATGGGTCATTCGGGCGGAATCGGGTAGCGGCGATTCTGACAGCAACCGATCGATCTCGAGATCGGCCATCGTCGCCAGCAGCGCTTTGCCGGATGCCGAGGCGTGGAGCGGCATCCGTGTGCCGGGGCGGATGTCGGCTCGCAGAATCTCCGGGCTCTCAATACGTTGCACGATGAGGACGGAACCCGCATTGAGTACCCCGAGCGAAACACTCTCGTTGCAGCGGCGGGCCAGCTCCTCCATAGGGCCAACCAGCCGGGCGCCGAATCCTCCCCGTTCAACCGCTGTGGCTCCGAGTTCGAAGACCCGCAGGCCGACGCCGTAAGTTCTGGTAGCGGGGTCATAGTCGACCATGCCATGTTCGCGCAGGGTTTGTAATAGCAAGTGCACGGTGCTTTTCCCAAGCTTCAGCTCATCGGCCAGCGCGGTCAATCTCAACGGGCCCAGGTCCGCCAACACGGTGAGCGCCCGAATGGCATTGCCGACGGTACTCAGTGTGCGTTCCGGCAATTGGCGATCCTTGTTCGAATATGTCGAACACTGTTCGATACTATCTGACGATCGCAGTCTAACTTCGCCAATTCCTCGCGTCAAACCTGTAGATTCAGCTCATCGTAGCGAGCACTGTTGCAATGTCTGCCACCGTGGTTCGCGGATTGAGGATCACGATCCTGGCCGCCGGTTCGCCCCGGACGCGCGTTGGCATGACGAACGCCGTGCCGGTGGCGAACAATCGGGCCGACCAGAGGTCATAGTCTTCCGCACTCCACCCTTGACGACGGAACACCAGCACGGACAGCTCCGGCTCGATGAGCAGCTCGAGGTACGGCCGGGCGCGAATCTCCTCCGCCACCTGCCGTGCTATGGTCAGTGTCGTCTCGATCGCCTCCGCGTACGCATCGGTGCCGTGGACGGCGAGCGAGAACCAGAAAGGAAGTCCACGCGCGCGCCGGCTCAGGTGGACCGCGTAATCGGCCGGGTTCCACTCGTTCCGGGCGTTGAGGGCATCCAGGTACGCCGCTGATTGACTGTGCGCCGCCCGCGCCTGTTGCGGATCTCGGTAGAGCAGCGCGCACGAGTCGTAGGGCGCAAAGAGCCACTTGTGCGGATCGACGATGAAGCTGTCAGCGAGCTCGACACCGGCAAAGGCCGGTCGCATACGCGGCGCGGCCAGGGCCGCGAGGCCGTAGGCGCCGTCGATGTGCAGCCAGAGGTCGCGCTCGCGACAGATCGCGGCAACCGTCGCGAGATCGTCGATCACTCCCAGGTTCGTCGCCCCGGCTGAGGCGACGACGGCAATGACCCCATCGTCCGCGTTGGCGTCGAGCGCGTCCCGGAGGTTGGTTCCGGTCAGTCGGTGACTGGCATCGACTGGCACGTCGATGAGATCAACGTCCAGCACGCGAGCGGCCTGTGCAACCGACGAATGAGCCTCGGCCGATGTGGCGATTTGCCAGCGTGGCGGTCGCTCGCCCCCTCGTCGTGACAGTGCCGCGTGACGAGCGGCATGAAGCGCCGAGAGATTACCGAGCGTCCCGCCTGGTACAAAGGCGCCTCCGGCCTCGGGCGGGAAACCGGCGAGACCAGCCAGCCAGCTCAGGGCCTCGTTTTCGGCGTACACCGCTCCCGCCGCTTCCAGCCAGCTGCCGGCGTAGATCCCGGAAGCTCCAACCAGCAGATCGAAGAGGATCGCGTCCTCCGTTGGCGCATGAGGAATGAACGCGAGGTAGCGCGGGTGATCAGCGGCAACGGTGGCCGGCGCCAGCTCCTCGACCCAACGCCGGAGAGCCTCTGGTCCACCGAGCCCAGCCGGCGTAATCGTCGGCCCGACTCGCTCCGCCAGCTCTTCGGCTGTGGC
>DASUQU010000288.1:0-2508 GCA_036280495.1 Thermomicrobiales bacterium
GGCGTCGGTGACGGCCGGATGGAGCACCATGGCGTAGATCGGCGGGGAGCCATATGCCGGCAGACGCATCCGCAGCATCGCCCGCTTGTCCCTGAAGTACCGCTGGAGTGGCGATCGGGAGATTTCCAGCCCCTGGATGGCGCCGGCCTTGATCAATCGTCTCGACGGGCGAATGACGCCGGTCTCGAGGATCAGCCAGCCCTCGTGTTTGCCGAGTCTGAAACGGGCGAACGACGCCACGAAATACACCGTTGAGACGAGCCAAAGGACGACGATGATACCGAGGACTGGGACGAACACGAATAGAACCGGTGAGAGTCCGATCTCCGTGAACTCCGTACTGTCGAACTCGATGATCAGCGAGGGAGCGAGCTGTGCCTGAAAGAAGAGGATTGCGGCGTACAGGACCACTACGGCGCGACCGAACTGGAGAGTCGTCGCTCCGGCAAGGATCAAATCCCACCACCCGAGCTGATCGACGCTGAGCGGATCGAACCGTCTTGCCTCGGTGCCCTCGCCGTCGAACACGAGCTTCGTGATCAGCAGGTCCTCGAGGAGGTCTGCGTTCTTATTGGACAGGTAGCCAAAGAGGACATCTGGCGCCACCTGGTCGACGGCGGTCGTCTCGAGCGCGATCCTGGAGACACCGAAGACGCGCCCAACCGGGTTGGACGAGCGGTCCATCGTCACAATTTGATCGAAAGTTACCCGCCGCCGCCACTCGTTGAAGATACCGCCGCTGGTCCAGATGGCGGCGTCTTCGATCCACCACCGGAACGACCACCACCGGGCGACGAGGAGGCTCGCGACGATTCCGACCCCGATGACCAGGACCGACAAGTGGCCCCAGGTGAATTCGTCGTTCTGGACAAGGACGCCGCCATCGTCCAATACCGTCACGTCGACTGAGTAGAAGTCGACGATTAAGCCCACCACGAAGAGGATCGAAAGGCCGACCCACCTGGGGATCCGAATGCTTCGGCCAAGAAGGGGTGGCCTGGAGTAGCTGCTGAACGGGAAGAGGATCGCCAGCGGGTGCAGCCGGCGCTTGCTGCGCAACGTGCGAGCAACGCTAGCCGATCCGTCACGAGTTAGCATCAGTTCTGTCAGCACGCATCATGGCGGGCTGCTCGTAGATCAATCGCTCGATCGCGGCCGCGACACGAGCTGGCACCGGCGAGACGACGACCATGCCGCCCCCGGTGTGCAGATTGCATCGCCTGAGGCGGAAGACCCGCAGCAGGATCGACGATTCGGTATCGAAGAGTTGAATGTGCTCGCGGGGGACGTACGAGCGCTTGCGTCCATACTCGAAAATGACGGCATCGGAGGTGAGATCGAGACGGTAGCTTCGCAAGCGCAACTCTGCCCATAGGTAGTACGCGGCAGCCGCGGCCATGGCCACTGTCAACGGAACGAGCGTCTGACGAGAGTTCCAGGGCCAACCGAAGAGCAGGGTGGGTATCCAGATAACAAAGAGGGCCAGTAGGACCATAGCCAGCGCTCGAACCCCGGCGGCTAGGCGAAAGTACAACCGCACTCCTTTGAGGTCGTCGCCATGCACGATGATCTCGGAGTCATGTACTTCCCCGGTGATGAGCGGAGGGGTCTGGATATCGGTCGGGGCAGTCAAAGCCATCGGACAACCTTCCCGACTGACGGTGGCGGGCCGCTCCCAGCGAGCGAGGTGCCGGTGGGTGTCCACGAGCGCACCGCCACGAGATTCCGGGCGTCACGAGAACGATCGGGGCCATGCTTCCGCTACGCAGCGAGGTGAGTGACCCGAAACCGCGACCCGCATGCGCTCGCTGCGATGACTTCCGCCTTGGCGCAGTCTACACCTTGGCAACGCGACACGAATCACGACCACACGTCGGTTGAGCATCACGGGAGACGCACGCGTCGCTTCGCAAACCATCTGCTCACACGCAAATGCGCTCTGCATCGGGCCGTGGCCACTGCCCACCAGCGGGCAGAATCCGGAGCTGGCGGTAGAGACCCTAGGCATCTGCGTGCGCCGCAATACGGCGCGTTCCCTGGCGCTGGGGCAGTGATCGAAGAGAAGTGGGCGAAGCTTCGGATGGACGGCGCAACGTACGTACGGCGGAGCAGGAAGATAGTGACGAACAGGACGCCGCGGCTGCTGGTGGACCGGCTCACGACGGGTGGAAGAGCCGCAGAAGAATTGGCGAGGGGCAAGCAGCAAACCCCTCGCCATTCTCCGCTTCGTCCTAACTATAGACGGCGAGATCGGCAGGTGGGGCCAGCCATTCCTCGATGAGCTTGTCGCGAGTTCCGTCGGCGATCACCGACGCCAGGGCGGAGTTCACGTACGGGACGAGTGCGCTGCCCTTCTCGAAGACCATTCCCGTGCCCTCACCTGGGGTCTCCGGGAGTTGACCTGCGATCGCGAGTCCTTCGAACTGCTCCGACGTGATGTAGTTGGCGCTCTCCAGATCCTGGATGACGGCATCGATCTGGTCATTGACCAACGCCGTCAACGAATCG
>DASUQU010000289.1:0-21532 GCA_036280495.1 Thermomicrobiales bacterium
GCGTGTTCGGTGACGTCGGACGGGAGTCCCATCCTCGCGAGCCGGCCCCGGTTCGCTCCGGCCGGCAGCGCGCTTGCCCCAAACAGGCGAATGAAGACATCGACGCCCCATCTGCTGGCCAAGGGCGCCACCCGCCAGGCAATACCGGTTGTTCGGGGAATCCGCGGGTTCATTGAGATCTCGCTGCGGTTCGTTACGGTACCCGTGTCCATACGCGTTGGCGCGCTTTGGCGAGCGTTGCCTCGACGGCTTCAGCATGCTCGGCGAACCGGCAGACGATCGTCAACCGGTCGAGCCGGGGGATGGAGCGGCGCAGACTCCCAACAAGCTCATCGACAACCGCCGCAACCATGGCGTCGACATCCGCCTTTTCCGCCAGCGACTCCACACCCAGGAGGGGCATGGCCACGCTCCGCAGGCGGCTCTTCGACGCCGCCGTCAGCGCGGCAGGAACCGCTCGCCGTACGTCCTCGATCCTGGCCCGCTCGCCAAGCGCCGGATGAACGACCGCGTGCACCACAGCGCGAATGCCGCGTTCTTCAAGACCGGACGCTCCAGTCACGATCGCCGTTCCCAGGTCGAGGGGAGCCAAGCTCATTGCTTCGCGCTCGATTTCAGATCCACCAAGGGAGCGCAACCCGCTCAAGCCCGGTGTCGCGAGCGGACCCAAGACGCCGCGCCGGTTGGCCGCGACGACGACCACCTCAGCCTCCTGGCCGAGCAGATCCCCAACGGCCACCGAGACGATAGTGCGTCCAAACCGGAACGCCGGCCTGCCGTCGACCTCGTTCACATTCATCCTGACCGGGGCAGGGGCGCGCTCAGGGTACCGCAGCCTGGTGGTCGGCGCCAGCCCGAAGGCTGCCACAAGCTCCGGCGACTGGAATACCTTGATTGCCTACGAAATTTCGAGCGCGTCGCCCGACTCAGTCGGTACCTCGATCTCACCGACGGGCTGCATGGGACCATCCGTGGGGGGGATGACTTGGTACGTCGCGTTGTCATACGTGTCGTCAACCACGCCTTCGATTGCGCCACGCATCGAGTCGCTCCCCGGAACGTATTCTGGCGTGTCACTGCCAAATCCCGCGGGGATGACGATAGCCAGGGTCACCGGGTCGAGTTGCGCGCCGGTGGCGGGATCGATCAGCAACCCTGTCATCGGATGGACGAGATAACCGGTCCGGGGATCAATGATGCGGCCATTGATGAGGTCGAGCAGGTAACCAGTGGTGGGATCGATCAACAGCCCGGTGGTGGGGTCGATCTCCAACCCCGTAGCCGGATCGTATTGGGGCGCCGGCTCGGTTGCAGTGGCCGGTTCGGCTGCCGTCGACTCCGTCGTGGCGCCAGTCGTCTCATCCGTCGTCTGGAGTAGTGCCGCGGACTGCCCCAGATCAACTGGCGCCATCGACCAGCCCATAGCATCGTCGGTGTACGCCGACTGCTGGTTCTCTTGAGACGGCCCGTCCTTCGATGACCGGTCGCGCTTCTTCCCTGACTCATCCTCGTCCGTCTCGGCGAGGGCAGCGTCGACGATGGCGGCGTCGGTCACTTCTGGTGATTCTGGAATGAGGGCGGTCAGACTAGGTTCATCAGACCAATCTTCAGCGAGCTGTGGCACATCCGCTTGCGTCTCGGGTTCGGGAGTCGGAGTGCCATCGCTGACGGGCGTGGGCGTAATCGGCAGGAAAGCCTGTGAAGGAGGCATCGGCAGCGGCGGCGCCGGCGGTAGATAGATGTCAGTCGTCGCGCCCGCATTCTCCAGTGCGGCGATCGCCTGGTCGGGAATCGCACTCGTGGCGACCGGCTCCGCGACAGGTTCTTCAGCACGTTCTTGGCGCCCCTCTTTGGTCGTGCCGCTGTCGTCATTGGTCGTGGCGCTGTCGTCGATTGCAAGCGCCGCATCGGCCTCGCTTACCCCCTCGTCGCTGGGCGCCGGTTCGGCGGCCTGAGCGAACTCGGCGGAGGCACCAGTGTCGACGGGCTCTTCCACCATGGCCAGTGTCGGGTCTTCCGCAACTGGCTCAATAATCTGCTCCTCGTTGATCGCAGGCGCGATGATTGCCTCCGTCGTAGGCTCGACTGCTGCGACGATAGCGACTCGCGTTGCCGTCGGTCGTGGCGTAGGTTGCTTGGTAGCCTCTTTCGCGGGAGCTGGTGCGACCGTGCGCAATGGAGCGCGGGTCGCGGTTGGCTCTGGCTCGGTAGTCGGGATCTCGGTCGGCAACGGCGCGACGGCGACCGCAGCGATCGTGCTTTCCGGTGCGATCCCTTGATCACCGCGACTCGGTCCATTCAGCGTGATAATGAGGGCGCCGGCCAACGCCACCACAAGCGCCAGTCCAGAGGCGACGGTCATACCGGGTGAAGACAACGCCTGCAAGCTTCGCCGCAACCAGCCCCAGGCGGGTGTGTCTGCCCGGACCGCGGCCATGACGGCGCGCGAAACGGCCAGGCTCGGCGCCAGCTGCGGCAACGCCTGCAGACCCCGGGCGAGATCGTCAGCCAGGCTGACGAAATCGCGGCAGGAATCACATACCGCCAGATGCCGCTGCAGCTCGTAGTGCTCCGCTGAGGTCAGCGGCGCATCCATGCGAGCGGAAATGAGCTCCTGGGCACGATCGTGGGAGATCATCCTTTAGCCTCCCACTCGCCGGGAGCGCCGAGCAGCTCGGTGGATCCGTAGATCTGGGCAAAGGCCTTGCGGGCCCGGAAAAGCCTCAGCTTGGCGGCATTCTCAGTGATGCCAAGGGCGTCGGCGGTCTCGGCGAGAGACAGCCCCTGGTAGTGGCGCAGCAGCAGCGCCGCAGCGTAGTGCTGTGGCAATCGGGAGAGGGTCTGCTCGATATCCTGGCGCCGGCTCACCGAACGCTCGATCGACTGGTCACTGGCATGGTCGTGGCCAGGGAGGAACGGAATCCACTGCACGATCTTGCGCCGCCGCAGCTGGCTGATGGCGGTGTTGGTGGCAATCCGGTAGAGCCACGGCTTGAAAGCGAGGTCAGGCCGCGTCGAGGGAAGCGCGTTGTAGGCCTTGATGAAGGTGTCTTGGGTCAGATCTTCCGCCATCGCGCGGTCACCGACCATGCGATGCAGATAGTTGAGGATAGGAGCATGGTAGTGCTCGAAGAGCCGGGCAAAGGCGACCTGATCGCCCTCGCGGGCACGCCCCACGAGATCCGAATCGTCCGCGGTCAACCCCTGACTCCCGCGGGCCCGCGGGTGGTCCGCTAGTGGCCTCGCAACGGTCCACGGTATCGAGAGTTCCATCCGGCGATCCGTCGCTCCTTTCCGCACGTACCAACGCGCCGCGCGCGGCATCCGTTTCGCCGCGCGGGAGTTGGGGCGGAGCGGGGACGCCGGGATCGGTCGGAGGATACCAGATCGACCACAGAGGGGTGCCCAGGACGGAGTTGCTACTCGGACCGGGGTTCCACGTGGAACCCCGGTCCGTCCACCCGGGTGGACGTCTCACATGCACACCCTTTTCCCATCCCAGTGAGCGGACGCAATCACGCGGCGACACGCACGCCGAGCGCGACGTGGCGGTTGGTGCGAGGGCCGACTAGGAGTGAGAACGCTTATTCGGGGCGGGACCGGCTCCTGGCAGGACTCCTGAGTCCAATGCGCACCAGGGCAGTCGTCGGGGGGTATCTTGGGCAAGGGAGCAATGCACGATACACCGGGCAATAGGCGCAGCCGATGATCGACAACGAAGACGTTCCGCCCTCGGGATTCACGACGTCGCCCTGGAGTCGAGCGGGAATCGCTACGCTCAACGCGACCGGCCGCGATATCCCTTCGGTCGTGGAAGCGGGCTTACGCGCGGTATTGACGCTCGCGGTAGCACCGCCACATACACCAATCGATACCGGACGCTCCGCGCCGATCAATGGCGCGGGTGACGATCTCGAGAGTCTGTTCGGCGATCTCGTAGAAGATCTGCTGAGCCAGATCGAGTTCTTCGGCGGTGGTCTGCACGACGTCGTACTCGACGGCGTTCTGCACCGCGAGAATGGTGGCTACGTCGGCTGGGGGCATGCTTCCGGGACGCTCGATCCAGCACCTCAGGTCGTAGTTCCACGCCTTCTCGGCAGACCAACAGTCAGCCGGGGTACCGAGCCTGGCATTGTCCTTACCGCATCTCTGCAGCGCTCCTGAACCGTTGTCACCGGCATCACGGTGCACTTCATGGTGAAGGGGTTGACGGCCAATACGAGGACTTTCTGGTCGCCGAACTTCCGCCACTAACTCCCACTACATCCGCACCTTGCCGGAAGGCACGCCCCCAGCGAGACCACTGGAATGGCCCGCTCGAGCGCCAAGGCGTTGGTTCGGCGACCGATGGCCGGTCCGCTCATTCCTCGTCGGTTTCCGTACCTTCATCTTCCGCGACGATCTCGCGTGCCCGATCGAGGTCATCCCGACGCACATAGAGATCGTGCTCGAATGTCGCGACGGAAGCCCAGCCGCCCGCCCCAGGACCGCCGGGTTTCACCAACACCGGGATACCGGCGTCGACCAGCATGTCCTCCCAGTAGCGGGCCATCGGCTCGTTGGGTGCGGTCATCAGAAACACGATGTCGTCGCTCACCTCTAACCTCCAGTCGTTTCCAGTCCGGCATCGATCTCGGTGCGGACGAGCTCCATCGCCGTCGGCTCAATCGCTGAGACGCCTCTATACGGCGTATCGAGCTGGTACTCCAGCAGCAAGAGGAGGGCGATCAAAGTCGCCAGACTGGCCGTCATCAGGCCCTGAATCCAGCCGTCCTCGACTGCAAAGAAATATGAGAATCCAACGGTAACGACTGCGCCGATGACAAGTGTCAGGGTCATCGTTTCAGGCAGTCTGTCTTCACCAAGAAGCACCCGGCTGCGACCTGCCTCGTCGAGGGCATCGAGTTGCTGGAGTGATACGGTGTAGACGGGATCGAGGCCTTCCGCCCGCACTCCGGCTTCGTTGACGGCTTGCCAGAGGTTGTGGACGAAGGAGGTGTGCAGCGACTCATCGAACTGGTTCTGTGCCATGGCGGGCCACTCGACTTCCACCACGTGTTTGGCGTAGGCGAGGAGCGCGTCTTCCACTCGCGCGCGGTCCTCATCGGGCCAGACTTGGGCCAATCGCGCCAGGTTGAGCACCGCGTTCGCCTCACCCTCGGCGACAATACGGGCATCCTGGTACTCCTGCCAAGCCGCGATCACCACCTGCGCCAGGATGACCGCATAAATCACGCCGATTACCGCGTAGACATAACCGGCGACATCGGTGTGTCGTGCCAGCCGCTCGTAGGGAATCGTGCGGCGCACCAGCGCCAGGCCGAGCAATGCCAGGAGGACAGCAGCCACGATAATCACAATGAAGACGCCGAGTCCATTCATGCCTGGCAGCGTAGCGCGGCAGCGGTGAGCGGACAACGGAAGTCGACGGGCAGGAAGTCACGAAGATGATCGCTACGTGGGATGTCTATTCACTGGCCCTTAGCAGCGATTTGTAGAGCAAACTCTCGCTGCTGCTTCCTATGCGATCATCATTGAACGCTCGCTTCCCACTGCGTCGAGCGGCATGCTGCCACTCCCCGCATGTGGAAAGCTTCAGCCTCACCGTCAATGTCGCTCGAGCAACACTGGGACACGATCCGCATGAGTGGAATCAACCGACCGCTCCTGGCGATCACTATGGGCGATCCCGCCGGAATCGGGCCCGAGATCGTGCTAAAGGCACTCACTCACGCGGACGTCTTCAGGCGCTGCCGGCCACTTGTCATCGGGGACCGGCGCATCCTGGAGCGGGCCGCTGGCTGGCTTGGGACGAATCCTCAGTTCGACGTCGTCGCGGACCCGGCTCATGGGACCTACCAATCGGGACGCGTCACGTTGCTCGACCTGGAGAACGCTCCTCTCGACCGCGTCCCGGTTGGTGAGGAGACGGCCACCGCCGGCGCGGCTGCCGTCGCTTACGTTTTCCGCGCCTGCGATCTAGCAATGGCGGGGGAGGCCGACGCGATCATCACCGCACCGCTCAACAAAGCCGCCATGCATCTGGCCGGCCATGAGTACGCTGGTCACACCGAGTTGCTCACCGAGCGGACCGGTGCGCAGCGGGTCAGCATGCTCCTGATCGGCCCCAGCCTGCGCATCGTCCACGTCAGCACCCACGTTGGCCTGGAAGAGGCAATCGCACGGGTGACACCCCAGCGAGTCGAGGAGGTGATCCAGATCGCCCATGACGCTTGCCGGGCCTTGGGCATCGCCGGGCCTCGGATCGCGGTTGCCGGGCTCAATCCGCATGCCAGCGAGGGCGGCCTCTTCGGCAATGAGGAGGCGGAGCGCATCAAACCGGCAATCGACGCCGCCCGCGCCCGCGGTCTCGACGTTAGCGACCCCCAGCCCCCGGACACGGTCTTCTTGCGTGCGACCAACGGCGCCTACGATATCGTCGTCGCTCAGTACCATGATCAGGGGCACATTCCAATGAAGCTGCTGGCGTTCGACTCAGGAGTGAACGTCAGCTACGGCCTGCCGATCATCCGCACCTCGGTCGATCACGGTACTGCTTTTGATATTGCCGGAAAGGGGATCGCGACCGAGTCAAGTTTGCTGGCCGCCATCGACGTGGCCCTTCAGATGGTCCACGCTCGTGAAGTCGACACCGCACCGGCCGCGAGCTAGCGCCATGCCGCAGATCGTCGTTATTGCCGACGACCTGACTGGAGCCGCGGACACCGGTGCCTGCTTCGCGGGCGCAGGGTTTTCCACGGTGATCCCCCTCACCAGCAGCAACGTTCCCCACGCTGACGTGGTCCTGTTCTCTACTGAGAGCAGGGATATGAGCGCGGCCGAGGCGGCTCTAGCTGTGACCAAGGCGGTAGCGAGAGTTAGCCGCGGACGACCCATCGCGTCGAGTGCGTCATCGAGATCCGATGCTCTGATCTTTTACAAGAAGATCGACTCCGCTCTGCGGGGTCACCCCCGCGACGAGCTCCTCGCGGCGATGGAAGCCATTGGCGCAAGACGCGCATTAGTCGCACCCGCATTTCCCGCCGAAGGTCGAACGACGGTCGGCGGCCGGCAACAGATCGGCGGGGTCCCCGTGGAAGCGAGCGGGATTGGTGGAGCCGGCGTCGTCTCTGATCTGGTGGCTCTCGTCGGGACCGCCCAGGAACTGCCCGTTCGTCTCCTCGACTTGGCCACGCTGCGCGGTCAGCCAGACGCCGTCCAGCGTCTCCTGCATGACGACTCGGATAGAATCGTGGTCGCCGACGCAGAGACGGACGACGATCTGTTGACACTCGCCCGCGCCGTTGGCGGTGAGCGGTTCCCGCTTTTCTGCGGCTCGGCCGGGTTTGCCCGCCAGTTGGCCCGCTCGCTACCACTGGTACGGAGCGCGCATCCACGACCGGAGGTTGTGCGCGGATCGGGGCCGATTCTAGTCGTTGCTGGCAGCCAGCACGAGGCCACTACGCACCAGATCGAGGTGCTGGGTGAGGCAGGTGTGCCGATCGTGCGCCCAGAGCAGGCGCTGCTCGACAACCCGGAGACACCAGTCAACGCCGTCGTCCATAGAGTTGCCACACACCTCGCCGCCGGACGGTCGACGGTGCTGACCACTCTGGGACTCGCTCCGTGTCCCCTGGGAGGGCACGTCGTGGCCACCCGACTGGCTCAAATCGTCGCCGCGCCGGAGGTGAGCCATCAGGTTGGAGGGCTGGTGCTGACTGGCGGCGACGTTGCGGTGGCGGTCAGCAGGGCGCTGGAGGCGACCGCACTCTGGCTCGAAGGCGAGATTACTTCAGGAATACCTTGGGGCGTGCTCGAGGGAGGTCGCCTGCACGCCCGTCCGATCGCAACCAAGGCGGGGAGCTTTGGCGACGGCAACGCGCTGCTCTCCTGCCTCGACCACTTGACGAGCCAGGCACTAACGAGGCCGACGGCAACACGCTAGCCGGATCGCAGAATCGGTTCGCTCCACCAGCCATGCCCTCTTAGCATGGTCGCGACCCGCAGCAATCTCGCCTTCAGGAGCTAGAGCTTGTGACGCTTGGTGGTTCGACTCGAGCGTTGAGATCAAGCGGGTCCTGTATGTCACCCATTGTCTCGAAAGGGTATTGCCAAATCCAGGTCTGACCACTAGGATCGTGGCTAGATGGGCGGGACGAAACAGCGATCGTCCCGCATTTCGCGGGAGAGTGCGACCGCAGCCGCGCGCTCCGATACAACCTGGAAAGGGAATGGTGTCAATGCGCGCCCCGATCCCCCCCGAGGATCGTACCCCGCCAGTCAGCCGCGTCATCGCCGAGGCACTCGTGCGCCGGCAAGGACCTAGCCGTATCGTTACCCGTGCTTCCCGTCTCGGCCTCTCGCCCGTGTTGACCCGTGCCGTAGTCGTCGCCTGCGCCGCCTCGGCGCTCGATAGCGACGGCATCGTAATCAAGCAGCGTCCGGTAGAGTAGGGCCAACGCTCAACACGACAATCACTGCGCAACTTTTCGTTGACGCGGTCGCAAATCCGGTGCTATAGTCGGGCGTTCTTTTCGCTCTGGCGTTGGAACAGATGGGCATGTTTACCGTGCCCGCGGTTGCTCGTGAGGACCGGCATCCCTGGCTGGTACACACGTCGATATCTGTGCGACCGCACGACGAACCGCCTGCAATTGCGGGTGAACGTGAGTGAAGAGGGAGTAATTCCGCGTGGTGAAACTTCGTCTGCGGCGAATGGGCGCGAAGAAACGGCCCAGCTACCGCATCGTCGCCGCTGACAGCCGCTCGCCTCGTGATGGGGCCTTCATCGAGTCTGTCGGTTTCTACGATCCCATCACCGACCCAGCCACGATCAACGTCAATCTGGATCGGGCGCGACATTGGATCAACAACGGCGCCCAACCGACTGACACCGTGCGCTCGATCCTCCAGCGGGCCGGCGTTTATGCCGAGGCGGCCGAGTAGCGAAACGGTGCACTGGGCGGCGCCGCGCGTGATCGGTCCCTGAAGACCAAGTTGCGAGAGGCGACCTTGATCGGTCGCCTCTCGTCGCATCCGCCTTGGCATGAATGGCAACATATTCGGCTATCTCAGGAGCGGCAACTATGCGCGTCGACAACAACGATGGTGATCCCAGGCTGGAACCTCTCATTGATCCGACATCTGCAGTTGGATATGACGACTATGAGGAGGAAGACGAGGGCGAAGCCGACTTCGGGGAAGACGACTCCCTCTACGCCCCCTCGACCGACGCCGCCGAGCGTCTGCGGGGGCTTGTCACCTATCTCGCCACGAACCTTGTCGATGACCCGGAGCGTGTCGAGGTGGAGGCTCGCCAACGCGGTGGTAGCGTCTTCATTAGCTTGCGGGTTCCAGAGGAGGAACTGGGGAAGGTCATCGGGCGCGGCGGCCGCATCGCCCGCGCTATGCGAACAGCCCTCATGATCGCCGGATCACGGAACAACGTCCGTGCCTCGCTCGATATCGAGGACTGAGCGTCCCCAGCGGCGCCGCACGCAACCGCAGCCGCCACCGCCTGACGTGAGCGGGCCAGTCGTCCCAATTCCCCGGCTCGACGCGAGTGGTCCACAATCCGCCTCTCGACCTCACCAGCGGCCACGATCTGCCAACTCCCGGCAGCGGACGCCGCCGCGTCTCTCGCAGACAGCCGGTCCTGAGCCCAGCGTCCCAATCGAACGCGTCAGGCTAACGATCGGCACGATTCTCGCTCCTCACGGCGTGCGCGGAGAGTTCAAGGTCCGCTTGCAGACCGATGATCCGGCGCATTTGCTGACGATCAAGCGTCTCTACCTCGGCGACGAGACAATTCCGCGCACGGTGCTCGGCGTGCGGCTACATGACGGCAACGCGTTGATCCGACTGCAGGGCATTTCGACTCCCGAGACCGTCGAGCGGTTCCGCGGCACGCCGCTACGGATCCGTGGCACCGACGCCCGCCCCCTGGCTGAGAACGAGTACTTTCTCTATCAGATCATCGGACTCGACGTCTTCGACGAGAGCGGGAACCGGCTTGGCCAGGTCACCGACCTCATGGAAACCGGAGCCAACCATGTGCTCGTCGTCGCCGCGGACGATGGAGGCGCAGACATCCTGCTTCCGAGCCACCCGGACGTGATCATCTCCATGGACCCCGCGGCCGGACGCATCGTGGTGCGCCCGCTTACCTATTACGGCGAGTAGCGAGCAGCGTTCGCGAGAAAGGGCAACATGGTCCTCGACGTCGCGCTGGAGCCAATCGACAGTGCGAGCGGTGACACGTGTGTTTTCTGCGCCATAGTCCGCGGCGATGCGCCTGCCGAGATCGTCCTCGACGATCCGGTTGGCGTCGCCTTTCTCGATCGACGCCCGCTCCTTCCCGGCCACGTCCTGCTCGTGCCCCGGAGGCATGTCGCGACCCTTCCCGATCTGTCCGTCGCCGAAGTGGGCCCACTCTTCGCCCTCGCGCGACGTCTGACCCGGGCCATAGCCCATGCGACCGGAGGCGACGGCGCGTTCGTGGCGATCAACAATGTGGTCAGCCAGAGCGTGCCACACCTCCACGTCCACATCGTGCCGCGTCGCCACGGCGACCGCCTCTTCAGCCGCAACCTCGCCTGGACACGCCACCCATACCGTGACCACGATCACATGCGGCAGATCGCGGCCGCGATCCGCGCTGCCTTGGACGACGAGTCGTTTTAGCGGTCAACTCCCACCAATCCGCCGGATCGTCCGCAGCACCAGATCGGCCGCCCGCCGCCCAATCTCCGCGGCAGGAAGAACACCGATGTCTCCTACAAGGTTAGTCAGAGCGTGGAACTCGTTGTTCGAGATGTCCTTCACCGTCATGAAGGGTACGCCGTGGCGCCCGCAGACCTGGGCGATGGCGGCGGCCTCCATGTCCTCACAGAGGGAACCATGACGGGTATGGAGGTTGTCGATGCGCTCATGGAACTGCGTCCAGATGTCGGCCGAGGCGACGCGCCCGACGTGCGTCCGCGACTCGCGCAGTTCGATCTCAGGGGGCAAGTTGAGACCCTGTGGCCACGGATCGGGCGTCCATTCCTTCGCTGCCGCAATCGCTAAATCCCGTAACGTGGGGTCCGTGGCCAACTCGGTCGAGGCGACGACCTCGCCGGTCACTTCATAGTCCTTACCGGGAAAGAACTCCTCGCCGCTGGCCAAGATGTGGACTGCCCCGTGGTGGACGGTGCCGTCGCCGATGATCACGTCGCCGGGGAGGATGTCGCGGCGGTGGGCCCCCGCACAGCCGTAATTGAAGATGGCGCGGAGTGCATAGCGCCCGATGAGGTGCTCGGTCCCGGCCGCGGCGTTAACCATCCCGATGCCGCAGCACAACGCGATCAGCGGCACCTCCCCGGCGCTCACAAAGCGGTCGAGCCAGGGGCCATCCGCCACCTCGCGTACGGGCGTCACTCGCTGCAGCAGGTGCTGCAACTCTGATTCCATCGCCACCACGATGCCGATCGGCGGGACGTCTGGTGCGGCATTCAGCGCCATGGTGGTCCTCCCAACAACCCGGGTCTATCGGTTGAGCGCCAGCGCTACGCTTGCGCCGAGAATTGCTAGCACGATCAGGCAGAGCAGCGCGTACCGCCGATCACCCAGCCGCCAGAAAGTCGCGGCCACGACGATCACGGTCGCGACCGGGGTCAGCATGAACCAGAGGATAGCGAGGTCGATGATGCCCGAGGCATGCCCGGCGCGAACCATGGCGATGACCTCCGGGATCGGGTCGGCTTCACGCTCGAGCGGCTCGCGCTTGACCAGCGCCACGACGACGCCCAATGCCAGGAGCACTGCCCCGAGGCGAAAGCCCCAGAACAACGTCTTCACCGCCGCATCGTAGAGAGGCTCCAGCCGCTCGGTGCGCGCCGCCAGCTCGGCTGTGCCCAGCGCCGTGGCTCGAGTCGCTTCGGGTTCGCCGGTCAATTGGTCGTCGCTCATGCCTGCCCCGGCATCTCGATCCCGAAGGCACGGAGCAGGAGCGATAGCCCGAGGTAGAGCAGGATGAGCGCAAAGAGAAGTGCAAGTCGCTGCGCTTTGATGCGACGGGTCAGGCGCGAACCGATCTGCCCTCCGAGGAAGACGCCGACGATGGCAGGTACGACCAGCGTCGGATCGATGAATCCTTGCGAGTAGAAGACGAACGCCGTGGCGACCGAGGTCATGCCGACCATGAAGGTCGAGGTGCCAACGGCCGCCTTCACCGGCACACGCATGAGCAGGTTCATCGCCGGCACCATCACCACACCGCCACCGACACCAAGCATCCCGGAGATCACACCCGCTCCCACCCCGACGCCCATTCCCCACCCTACATTGATGGGAATGTAGCCGACCTCCTTGCGAATGGCCGGATCGCGGAATGCCGCTCCCAGCCCCAGCGTGTCGGGGGCACCAGGGGGCGGCGCGGTCACATGCCGTTCGCTACGAACGACCATGGAGACGGCGGCGTAGACCAGGACGGCGCCAAAGACGATGTAGATGACCCGGGGATCGGCGAGCACTCCGTAAAGCGCGCCGGCGATGGCGCCGGTCGCCGTGGCAATCTGAAGCAGCATCGCCAGCCGGGGGTTCGTGAAGCGGATGCGCAGGTGGTTGGTCGAGCCGACCACAGAGTTGGTCACGACCACGACCGCACTGGCGCCGACAGCGAACTTGGGGTCGATTCCGAAGAAGAGGGTCAGGATCGGAACCAGAAAAACGCCACCACCCAGCCCGAGCATCGACCCCAGGATGGCAGCGACTGCCGCCACCGCACCGATCTCGAGTGAGTAGACGATATCCAATCGGGCCTCCCCGGACGGCGGCCGCCCGGCGCCGAGTACCCGTACCTTATAGCATCGGTCTGGTCGCCGGCTCGCAGCGATCCCGGCGGTAGATCGTGTGCCAGCCCCGCTTGCCGCAATTGGGACATTTGCCCCAGGTCACCTTGCTTCCCGTCGCCTTCCAACGGATCCCACCCAGCTCCCAGATCGAACGTTCGAAGCCGCATGCTCGGCAGCGCACCATCCACGCTCGCGACGCCGCCTCCATCGACGCGGTCCAAGAGCGGGGAGCGAGTTTGCTGATCAGTCGCTGAGTCCGACTCAAAGGCACGGGGCACTCTCCCTTTAGTCCCTTGTTGGCGAGACGGACAACGAGTCGACGCGACACCAATGCGTTCGATTGTAGCGCTCGGATAATGGCCGCGGAATCGACACGCCAGCGGGGATGGAAGCGACCGACTCACGTCGCAATCACGGTAGCACTAGCGAAGAGTCCTAACTGGACGCGTCATTCGCACCGGTGCGACACTCGTGCCGCGCCGGCCGCTCGGCCAGCGCCGTGAAAGCCAAAGAGCGTTCAAGCGGTGGGTGTGCCCCGGCACGGTGTCGACGGGGCGTCGTGGGGGAAGCCGTTGCAAGACCGGCACTGTCCCGCAACTGTGACGCTGTCCGGACATACTCCGGCAGCGAAGTCAGATCACCCGGCTCGCCGCGTCCGACGCCCTTCGCGAGAAAGGGAAAGGACGTCGCATGGTCCGCTTGCCGCGCGCAACTCTCCGTCGCACCGATAACGGACATTCGTCATCTCGGGGATGGCGCGACCGCACGCGACTGGTCCTCCTGTTCCTCGCCATTTTGCTTGCCACAACCTTCGCGATACTGGCTGAGTCAGAATCGAAGGCGCAAGAGGCCACACCGGCTGCGCTCTCTGAAAACAGTGCGATGTCGCCCGTCGAAGCGGCATCGGAGTGGTTGCGCGGGCAACAGGATGCTTCCGGCGGTTTCCTCGGCTTGTCTGGCGAGCCCGATCCCGGGACGACAACCGATGCCGTGCTGGCCCTCTACGCCGCCCGGCAGCGTGACCCGGCCGCGTCGGCGTCGCTCGAAGCGGCAATGGCCTACCTCGAACGCGAGGAGAACGGCGCAGCCTACGCCCGGACCGGCCCCGGACAAGCGGCGAAGCTGGCCTTGGCGGCGGTGACCGGAGGAAGAGATCCGCGCGACTTCGCCGGCCTCGATCTCGTTGCGGCGATGACAGCGCCGCTAGCCACTCCGGTTCCCGATGGAATTGCCGGCATCTACGGCGACGATCTCTACGACCACGCGCTCGTGCTGATCGCGCTCACAGCCGCTGGGGAGGAGATCCCCGACGCGGCGTTCGAGCCTCTGCGCGTCGCCCAGGGTGAGGATGGTGGCTGGGCGTTTGACGGTTCGACCGCTCCCGGCGCGGCCGACTCGAACACGACCGCACTCGTCATACAGGCGCTGGTGGCGGCAGGTTATGGCGACGATCCAATGGTCGATCGCGGGCTGGCCTTCCTGTCCACCCTGCTGGAGCCCGACGGCGGCTATGCCTATGGGCCGGCTGATCCGCTCATCGCCGACGCCAACTCGACCGCGCTCGTGCTGCAAGCGTTGATCGCCGCCGGGGAGGATCCCGCCTCGCCGGAGTGGGGGAACGCGCCGCTGGCCCTGGCGCGGTTCCAGACCCCGTCCGGTGGATTGCGCTACATGGCGACGGATGAGGAGCCGAACTTGTTGGCCACGGTTCAGGCCATCCCGGCGATGGCAGGGCTGTCGCTACCGGTAGTTCAGGCATGCACGGAGGGTGACGCGGCTGAGGGCTGTATCCAGCTCGAACCGGCGGCATGATCTTGCCCTGGCACATCATTCGCCTCTGGGTACTGATCTCCCTAGCGGCTCTGCTGGCCGGTGTGCTACTCGTGCCAGCGCCAACCCTCGCCGACGAAGAACTTCATCACGCCGGTTTGGTCGTGCGTGACGCGCAGGGGCGGATGACATACGCCTGGGTGCCCTTCTCGGAAGAGGAGATTGATGGCATTGACCTGTTGCACCGGAGCGGCATACCGATCGTGACCGTCGGCTTCGGGGCACTTGGCGAAGGTGTTTGCTCGATTGCCGGCCAGGGGTGTGGCGTTGCCGAGTGCCGGCGCACCGTCTGCCAGGCATCTGCCGCTAACGCTCCCTACTGGCAGTACTTTCAGCAGGCCCCCAGCGATCCCGCCGTCTGGACGTGGCAGCCGCTCGGCGCCAGCAGCAGCACGGTCGAGGACGGCGAGGTCTTCGGCTGGAGCTGGACGGCCGAAGACCCCGCCTTGCCGGCGTTGCCACCGGCAGAGATCGCCAGTCGCGCCGGAGCCGACGACACAGCAGCGACCGAGCCGGTATTCCGTACGGTTTCGCCGGATGGTGTGGCGACAGCGGTATACACGCCTCCACCCGATGGACCGACGACGGTAGCGGCCGCTGTCATCCTCGTCGTCATTGCCGGCTCAGCCCTTGCTCTCACCGTCTGGCGACGAGCGGAGGCAGTCACATGAGCACTCAGCGGACGAGGCCGCTCGATCCGCGAGCGTGGATCATCTGGGCGGTCGCGGCCGGCCTGCCTCCTCTGGTGGGGCGTAACCCCTGGCCGCTGGCGGCGACGCTCATCGCGGTGCTCGGCGTCTGGGCTTGCTGGAGTGCGGGGGCGGCCGGCGCCCACTGGCGCCCCCTCTTGCGACTAGCTCTCGTCTTCGGCGTCGTGAGCGTGCTGTTCAATTTGCTGACTGCCCACGTCGGTGACCGGGCCATCGGCGCGCTACCGGAGGCGTGGCCGGTCATCGGTGGGGTTCTCACGCTCAACGCACTGATCTACGGTCTCCTGAGCGCGATGGCAATCTTCTCACTGGTAGCGGTCGGTGCCACGCTCGGCGTCACCCTCGACTGGAGCGCGACCATGCGCCTTCTCCCGGAGCGGATGGCCGCGCTGGCCGTGGTAGGATCGGTGGCTTGGTCCTACCTCCCACGGACCACTGCCGCCTTCGCCGAAATCCGGGAGGCGCAGATGGCGCGCGGTTATCGGCCGCGCGGTATCCGTGACGCCGCACCGCTCGTCATACCGCTCCTCGCCGGCGGGTTAGAGCGCTCCATGATCACCGCCGAGGCGCTTGAGGCGCGGGCCTTTGGGGCGCCGCTGGCCCCCGAGCTGACCTCACGCCGGTGGCAGGTTGCGTCACTCCTGGTCGGTCTTGTTGCCGCGCTAACAGGCGCCTTCTGTCTCGCCCTGGGCCAGCTGACCGTTGCCGGCGGTCTGTTGGCGGTCGCGGCAGCGTCGCTGCTGGCGGGTCTTTTCATCAGGCGCGGTGACCAGCCGCATCTACGCCGCACCCGCTATCGAGATCCAGTCTGGGAACGCCCGGAGTGGATCGTAAGCGGAGCCGCCTTGGCCGTCCTGACGGTCGAGATCGCAGTGCTGTTTCTCGACCCCGCCGCCTTCCGCTACGAGCCTTATCCCTCGTTGACGCCGCCGGCCATCAGTTTGCCGTTGCTGGCGGTGCTTGGGCTGTTGCTGGCCCCCGCCGCGGTACGACCGTGAGCGCACCGGAGCTGTCGACGCTGCATGGGGAACCAGCAGCCACCTTCTCCAATCTGACCTACCGGTACCCAGAACGCGAAACACCTGCCTTGCGGGATCTGAATTGGACCGTCGCCCCGGGGGAATTCGTTACGGTGACCGGTTCCTCCGGCAGTGGCAAGTCAACCCTGCTCCGCTGCCTCAACGGGCTGACGCCGCACTTCAGCGGCGGGACCTTCGATGGAGTCGTCACCGTCGCTGGCTACGACACGCGCCACTACAGCCCGCGCGTGCTGGCCCGACTCACCGGGTTCGTGTTCCAGGATCCCGAGGCCCAGTTCGTGGCTGGTCGCGTCGACGACGAGCTCGCCTTCGGGATGGAGCAGCTCGGCGTGCCGCCGGTCACGATGCGCAAGCGAGTCGAGGAGGTACTCGACCTGCTCGGGATCGCCGCGTTGCGAGATCGCGAGATCGCGACCCTCTCAGGTGGAGAACGGCAACGTGTGGCGGTCGCTGCCGCACTCGCTCTGCAACCTTCGATTCTGGCCCTCGACGAGCCGACAAGTCAGCTTGATCCGTGGGGCGCCGAAGAAGTGCTGGCGGCGCTGAACCGTCTCAACGAGGACCTCGGGCTAACCATCGTGCTCGCCGAGCACCGTCTCGAGCGTGTCGTCGCTCATACCGACCGTCTCACAGTGCTCGCTCCAGGTGGATCGATCTGCCTCGATGGCCTACCGCGAGACGCGTTGCGCCAGGTTGACATCACGAGCCTCCCGGCGCTCCTCGCGCTCGGGCGACAACTCGATTGGGACCCCTTGCCGCTTTCGGTCAAGGAAGGGAGAGCCGCCCAGCGCCTTGCCGCTGCGCGGGGGGAGGTGCCCGCTCCGGCGGCGCCTGATCCCGCGCCCCCAAGTGGTACACCAGTCGTCACACTGCAGCGAGTGAGCGCCGGGTGGCACCGCCGTCCTGTGCTGCGCGACATCGATCTGGAGGTGCGGCCGGGCGAGTTGGTCGCGCTCATGGGACGCAATGGGGCGGGCAAGACGACCCTGCTGCGGCTGGTGGCTGGTCTGCACGGGCCATCCTCCGGCAAGGTGCTCATCGCTGGCCAGGATACGACACATCACCACCCCGCCGATATCGCCCAGACGGTTGGCTATTTGCCGCAGAATCCCTCAGCGCTCTTCTTTGCGGAGACCTTGCGGGCGGAGCTTGCCTTCACCCGGAAGCATCATCGCCGCTCCGGGCTCGATCCGGAGGAAACGCTGGCAGCGCTTGGGCTGGAGCATGCCATCGACCGGCATCCGCGTGATCTTTCGGGCGGCGAGGGAGAGCGGGCCGCGCTGGCGGCGGTGCTCGTCGGCGGTCCGCGCGTCCTCCTTCTCGACGAGCCGACACGCGGCATGGACGCGGTTTGCAAGCGCGCTCTCGTCGCTACGTTGCGGCAACTGCGTGCAGACGGCGTAGCAATCCTGCTGGCGACGCATGACGTCGAACTGGTGGCGGAGGTCGCCACCCGCGTCGCATTGCTCGGCGACGGCCGCATCGTCGCCGACGGCGGCCCGCGCACCGTGCTTTCCGGATCCCTGACGTTCACCACCGCGATCAACAAACTCTACGGCGATGGCTTTCTCACTCCGGGAGACGTCCTGGTCGGATTGGGCCTACCGGAGGGCTCGAGATCGCCCGCCGACGTGGGCCGATGAGCAAGACGTACGAATCAACCCAGGAGATCTTGCTGCCGAACTGGCTAAGCTCCGGGTGAGTGCCGCTCCTCTGAACCGCACGGCACCTACCAGTGGGGATCTCAGCACCACGAGGTCGGATCAGCTGTCGTAGCGTCTGCGTGCCACTCGTGCCCGATCTGGAGAGAGTTTCTGGCCTGGGGTTTGCGACGAAAGACTACGATCGAGGAGAGGGAGGAACCCAGCAGGAGAACTGGCATGCCTTCCGCAATGCGAACCTTGGCGCTGGCACTGTGCTTGGTCGCTCTTAGCTTTCACGTACCGCCAGCTGCCGGGCAGCCGCTCGATTGCGATGACTTCGATAGTCAAGTCTGGGCGCAAAGCATCTATGAGATCGATCCGGCTGGGTACGCGGCCCTCGATCCTGACGGCAACGGCCTCGCCTGCGAAGAGCTGCCATCAGGTGCGGCACCGACCCACTGGACATCGCAGGTTCCATCGGGAAGCCAGCCGGTCACATTGATCGAAGTCACCGACGGCGACACCATCCGGGTCGATCTCGAGGGCCGGGAGGAGCCGGTACGCCTCATCCTCATCGACGCACCAGAAACGAGCGACCCGAATAATCCTCCGGAATGCTTCGGCCAGGAAGCCACGGCCTACCTCACGTGGCTGCTCTCACTCGGTGGCGATCTCTATCTGGAAACCGACGTCAGCGACCGTGACCGGTTCGGACGACTCCTGCGCTATGTCTGGCTCGACTTCGGCGATGGGGAGGTTTATCTCCTCAACGAGGCGCTGGTCCGCGCCGGCTACGCCGCGTTCTCGACGTTCCCGCCCGACGTGAAGTACGTGGAGGAGATGCGTGAGGCTGGACGGTTCGCCCGGGAACATGGCTACGGCCTCTGGTCCGGCTGCATCACGGACGACGAGGGTGATACCAACGAGCTGAGTGGAAACCAGGCCATCGATGCCGGACGGGAGACGGAGGTCGATCCTGGCCAGACAAGGTCTGCGCCTCCTCCCGAGCATGTCACCATCGCCGATCCAGCTTCGGCCTTCAACTGTGAGCCGTCCTATCCCGACGTCTGCATCCCGCCGTCACCGCCAGATCTCGACTGCGGTGACGTGGCCTATCGGCGCTTCACCGTCTTTCCACCCGACCCACATCGTTTCGACGGTGACTACGACGGCGTCGGCTGCGAAGGGTGACGACGGTCCGATATATCGAACACCACCCGGACCGCGAGGATGTCGACTCCGCGGCCGGGAAGTCTCCCAGCCTGGAACATCGACCACTCTCCGAAAGTGACAACTCGAGCTCTTCCCCGCTCAATGCCTTCGATGGTGGCGAAATCGCCCGCCCGGCATCTCCAGCTTCAGTTTTGCTCTTGATGCGCAGGCTACATCCGCCGAGGCTAGTATCAAGTCCTGCTATGGCACGTCAATGACTGTCGCGGAGGCTTCGGGATTCGGCGCCCGTAACGGACCAACTTCCGCTTCACGTAGGCGCATCGCGAACACTCGCGCCAGATACGATGCAAGCTCTCCCGACTGATCCAGGCGGCCACGGTATCCCAGGTAGCCATCGGGCCGCATCAGAGCAACGAGCCCCTGCCGCGCTCCAAATACGTCGGCAATCTTACGGGAAGGATCGAGCAACATCGTCCCTGTGGCGCCGCCGCTACCGGGCGTGTCAAGCACGAGGTACGTGTGGACCGCATCGCCAACAGCTTCACTGATTTGCCGGCTGACTCGATCGAGCGCGCCAGCAGTCTCCTCTCTGACCTCGTCGCCCGGAAAGATGAGCAGGACCCATCCCTGAGAGATCAAGTCGAAAAGAGCCACTGGCGTACTGCCGCAGGCATCGATGAGCGTAGCATCGGGGACACGGTCGCCCGCTCGAGGCCCACGAGCATTGCGATGCAACCAGCGGCGACCCTCCTCCCTGTTGTCGGCATCGACGGAGAGTGGAGAGCCCCGATAGTTGATGGTCAGCTGCGAAACCGCGCCCAGAATACGATGACGCACGGGAGGGATATCGACGATTGCAGGAACCACATACTCCCGTACAGCTCGCATCAGCGAATTCTGGGCCAGGAATAATCGGGTGCCGAGGTGGGTTCCTCGCAGAACACCCCGCGCGATTGGATGACGCTCAGCCTGATAGGTGTCGAGCAGCCCGGGCGCGGCCTGATCTCGCGCTGCTAGCGCCAGCTTCCAGCCAAGATTGAAGGCATCCTGGATCCCCGTGTTCATCCCCTGGCCGCCGACGGGGCTATGCACGTGGGCGGCATCGCCCGCGAGGAAGACCGGTCCCCATCGATAGCGATCGGCCTGACGTCGTTGAATGCGAAACGCCGAGGCCCAGACAGGATCGCCGACGCGGCGGAGAGGCACTCCCGTACGTTGGCCAAGCAAGGTCTCGGCCTCAGCGGCAATCTCCGCTTCGGATTCGTACTCCTTGCCCCCGTATGCTGGCGGCAGCGGCACGATGACCCGGTACCGTCGCTCGCCCGGCAAGGGGATGGCGGCAACTAAGCCATCGTCGCCAATCCAGATGTGTCCTTCGTCATGGGGCAGGTCCCAATCGAGGTCCAGATCCGCAAGCAGGAAGCGCTCCGGGTAGGCGTCCCCCACGAACGCGATCCCCGCTCCACGGCGAACTGTACTGTGGGCGCCATCGGCGCCGACCAGGAATCGTGTTTCTAATTCCGACGTGCCGTTGGGTCCCTGCAATGTCGCCGTGACCCGCTCCCCGTCGAACCGGAACCCGAGCAGCTGCGTGCTCCGATCAACTCGTCCCCCGAGTTGCTCGAGTCGCTGCTCCAGCACCCGTTCCGTGTCGGACTCATCCATGCTGATCAGCCGTGGCGCACCCGGCGGACCGTCACCGAACGTAATCCGGGCCAGGGTGCGGTCACGCTCGGCGAATCGAAGCGCTCGCGGTCGCGCCGCCGGCTCCAGGGCCGACTCCGGGATTCCCATCAGGCGGAAGACCTCGACCGTGCGGGCTTGCGTCCCGATCGCCCGGGAGGTTTTCGTTCGCTCGGTCTCTCGGTCAATGATGCGAAACGGAACGCCTCGCCGCGCCAGCTCGATGGCCAGGGTCAATCCCGTTGGTCCGGCGCCAACCACGAGGGTGTCAGATTGTTGTCGCGACGAGGTCATCACCCCTAGTACCCGCGCCGCTTGTCGACCATGTTCAGCAAGGTCTCTCCCTGGGCAAAGCGGAGCAGGTTCTCACGTAGGATCTCAACACAACGGCGCTCTTTCTCACTCGAATCGCCCGCAGTGTGCGGCGTGATGACGACGTTCGGTGCGTCCCAGAGCCGGCTGTCAGCGGGGAGGGGCTCGACTTCGGTGACGTCGATCCCTGCTCCCGCCAGCCGCCCCTCGTGCAATGCGTCGACAAGCGCATCTTCGTCGACGATGCCGCCGCGGGAGACGACGATCAGATATGCGTCTGGCTTCATACGAGCCAGCGCATCCGCATC
>DASUQU010000290.1:0-3402 GCA_036280495.1 Thermomicrobiales bacterium
CTGCCCGGCAGCCGACCCCACGACTCACTTGCTCGCATAACTCAGGAGGACGCCATGCACCCAAGCCAGTTCGATGCGTGTTCGCGGAAGTTGGCGGATGGGGTCTCGCGGCGGCAGGCGGTGACGCGGTTTGGCGCGGCCGGCCTGCTGGCCGGTCTTACCAGCGCCCTCGGTCGGCACCGACCGGCAGAGGCTCTCCCAGCCGTGCAGGCAGATACCTTCGACGTCTGCCTCCTGGAGATCGTTGCCAACGTCCGCCTCGGCCCCAGCGCCGGCGCCATCCTCGAGGGGAATGTGCCGGGCGAGCTACGCGGCGAGTTGACCTTCGCGATTGGTCCGAACGGCGCAGTCGACAGCGGGCGTTTTGGTGTGGAGGGGGGACCTGAGCTTCCGGTTGTCGGTCAGGTGGATGGCAGGGCGCTCAACCTTCGGGTAGAGGTTGCCACCGATCAAACAATCGTACTCATCGGCACGGCGGCCCGGCCCCTTGACCAGTGCAGGGGGGATGTTGACGGACTGCTTACAGGCCCGCGCGTCGGCGATCTCGGCGATTGGCACGCCACCGCGACGGCGCTGGGTGGAGGCGAAGGGCCCCCGCCGACGGCCACCTCGAGTGCCGCTCCTGGCTCTTCCACCGCAACGCCCACGCCCTCGAGCGCAGCAACCGCAACCGCTCCTGCGGGTGCCACCGCGACCGCGACCGCTCCTGCAGGTGCCACCGCGACCTCAACCGCGACCGCGACCGCGACAACGACCCCGACGGAAACGCCGACGCCGGCTCCAACTGATACGCCGACACCGCAACCGCCGACGCCTACGCCGGAGCCACCGACGCCGACCCCCATCGTTTGTCCGGCGGTCACGACGGAGTGCGGCGGGATTTGCGTCGATCTCCTGACCGATGTGAACAACTGTGGCACATGCGGCAATGTGTGCCCGGAGGGGCAACCCGGCTTCGTGCGCGGCTGCGTCGAAGGGAACTGCTTCTTCATGCGAGAGCGAGCGTGTGCGGAAGGTCTTTCCTCTTGCGACGGGGTGTGCGTCGATCGCCTAACGGACCCGGCCAATTGTGGGGTCTGCGGCAACGTTTGTGGCGCCGGAGAGATCTGTTTCGCCGGCCAATGTGCTCGCGAGCATCGCTGCGATGCGGGGCTCACCAACTGCAACGACGTCTGCGTCGACCTACTGATTGATCCTGCCAATTGCGGGGTCTGTGGCAATGTCTGTCCCACGGGACAGATCTGTTTCGGCGGTCAATGCGCCCGCGACAACCGAGCCTGATTTCGCTTTCCCACGAGGCAGAGCTTGGCGACCTCCGGGTCCTGAGCATCGCCCCTCCGGACTACGCCGTGGGGAAGCCGAGCCCGAGTCGCTTCAAGGAGCGCCAGCGCCCTTGACCAATGATGAGGTGGTCGAGCAGCTCGATATCAAGCACCTGCCCGGCCGCCACGATCTCGACGGTGAGGGCCACATCGGCCGCCGAGGGGGGCGGATCGCCCGAGGGGGTGGTTATGGACGGCGACGATGGCGGTGGCCTGCTGGCGTACCGCGTCCCGGAAGACCTCCCTCTTGCGTCGTCAACGTGCGCCCCGCAAGCGAGTGCGGCAAGACCAGGGGGCGGGCCGTCAGGGGAAACGAGCGAGGATATTCCAGGATCACGAATTGGCAGGCCCCGTGAAACACGAGAATGAGGAACAGAGCCCACTGCATCAGCAGTTGTAGCCACCTTTGTGGTGAACATTCGTCGACAGAAACATCATCTCATCACACCGCTCGCGCTGCACTTTGAAGGCGCTTGGGCGCAGCCGTTAGATTATCCGGCGCTCTACCGGCCGTCGCAGGCTTTGCGCTATGCCATGCGCTTGGCAAGCGCGCTGGGGAAGCGCGTCTGGAAGTCAATGATGCTGACCCACTCGGGACGGACGGCGATGCGCCCCGCCTGCGAAAGGAGCTGACCGACCTGCTCCACCCAGGCGTTCCCCTGCTCCTCCCCGAAATAGCGCCGCGCCGCTGCCGTGTACTCTTCCGGGACACCATCCACGATGTCGACCTGGGCCTTCCCCCGCAGGAGTAACACCTTGTACGGCCAGGTGTCGCCATCGATGGTGAGCGCCACGCGTGGGTTCGCCCGGAGGGCGTCCATCTTCGGCGCATCCGGGGGACCGGCCATCACGATCTCCTCGCCGGTCCAGTGGAACCAGATGGGCACCACCCGCGGCGTACCATCCGGCCAGGTGTAGGCCAGCCGGGCCGGCAGCGCCGAACGCAGCAACTCTTGAGCGATCGGGTCGTTGAGGAGTTCGAGGTCACCTTGCGGCACAGCCATCACTCGCTCCTTTGTTGTGAGCCGCTACGGGCTGCATCATGGTGATACAAGCTCGTGGTGTCAACCGCCGTTAAACGGTATCTCTCAGCCGCCTCAGCTTGTTGAAAAACTCTCGGTCGCCGCCTCCGAGTTGCACCTGGATCAGGCTCGACCTGTAATCCGCCGCCCGCAACAACCGGACATTGCGCCCCATCGCGATACGGCATAGCATGCCCAAACGCGCAGCCCATGGGCGTCGGCATTCGCATCCACGAATGGATACAGCTGGACCGGGCGCCCGCAGAGCGTAAAGGCGGCAGGCCCATGGATACCAGGATCTTTCGTTTCACGGTTGGCGCATTCCAGTGTGTTTCCATTAGTGACGGCGCCTTCAACTATCCGCTCGAGGCGTTCTTCGCGAACGTCCCTCGGGAACACGTTGAGGAGGTGCTACGACGGCAGGGCCTGCCCACCGACCGCATCACCACTCCGTACACCTGCTTGTTCGTCGACACTGGGCAGCACCGGGTGCTCATCGATACGGGGGCGGGGAACCTTGCAGCTGCCGCGCCGATGATGTTTCCGGGCATCGACCATACGACGACCGTGACCGGCACGTTACTCAAGAATCTGGAGGCGGCTGGGATCGAGCCGGCAACCGTCGACACGGTCGTCATCACCCACGCCCATCCGGATCATGTCGGCGGCACCCTGGATGACGACGGGGCGCTCGTGTTCGGCAATGCCCGCTATGTCGTCCCCAAAGATGAGTGGGACTTCTGGATGTCCGAGGTCGCAGCGGCTAAGGCCCCGGCCCCGATGGTCAACATTGCAAGGCGAAACCTCGAAGCGATGCGCGATCGGCTGAGTTTCGTCGAGGACGGCGCCGAGGTCGTGCCTGGAATCCGAGTCATCGCCGCCGCGGGGCACACGCCCGGGCACGTGGCCCTGTCCATCACCTCGGACGGTGAGCAGCTGCTGCATATCTCTGACGTCGTGCTCTATCCGCTCCACCTCGAGCATCCAGAGTGGGTACCGGTCTTCGACATCCTGCCGGAGCAGGCCGAGGCGAGCAAGCACAGGATTTTCGACCGCGC
>DASUQU010000291.1:0-3757 GCA_036280495.1 Thermomicrobiales bacterium
GAGATCGCGTTCGCGGCCTACACCAACCACCCGCAGGGGATGGAAGCCGGGCTGGAGGCGGTCAGCTACTACGACCCGCCGAATCTGACCTTCCCCTTCGGCGCCTACATCTGCGTCGTCGACATCGACCGCGGCACCGGCATGGTGAAGATCCGGCGGTTTCTGGCTATCGACGACTGCGGAACGGTGATCAATCCAATGATCGTCGAGGGCCAGATCCACGGCGGCCTGGCGATGGGCATGGCCCCGGCGCTGCTGGAAGAGATCTCCTACGACGAGTACGGCAATGTGCGCGGCGGGACGTTCATGGATTACCTGCTGCCAACGTCGATGGAGACGCCGGCATGGGAGACCGATCGCACCGTGACCCCCTCGCCTCATCATCCCTTCGGAGCCAAGGGCGTCGGCGAGTCGGCCACGGTTGGCGCACCACCGGCTATCGTGAACGCCGTCGTCGACGCGCTCTCACACCTTGGCGTGCGGCACATCGACATCCCGATCACCCCATGGAAGGTGTACGACTTACTCGTTCAGCACGGCGTAGCGGAATAGCGCCGCCCCCAGTCGCGCGGAGTCCTTATGGACTGGCTCACGGAAGCTCAGAGACTGGCAGAGGCCGGGCAGCCGTTCGCCATGGCGACGGTCGTGCGCCGCATTGCGCCCGCCTCCGCTCAGCCGGGCGCGAAGGCGGTCATCCTCCCGGATGGATCGATGCGGGGCTGGGTTGGTGGGAGCTGCGCGCAGCCAGTCGTCACTCATGAGGCGCGCCTGGCACTACGAGACGGCAAGCCACGACTCCTCCGGCTCGGCCAGTTGCCAGGGGCTGGCCACCAGGGTGGGGGCCAGGAGCAAGAGGATATCGTCGAATACCCGATGACGTGTCACAGCGGGGGCGCATTGGAAATTCTGATCGAGCCAGTGCTGCCCGCGTCTCGACTCTTCATTGTCGGGGAGACGCCGATAGTCAAGACATTGGCCGAACTTGGGCGGATGATGGGGTATCGGGTGGACCAGCTCGAGCGCACCAGTGACCTCGGCCTTCGGCTCGGCGCCTCCGAGTCGCCGCCGTTCGTCGTCGTTGCCAGCATGGGCGTTGATGACGAGGAAGCGCTCGCGGCAGCACTGCGCACGGACTCCCCATACGTCGCGCTCGTGGCCAGTCCGAAACGGGCGGCGGTCGTGCGTGAGACGCTCTCGGCGATGGGTGTTTCTACTGATGAACTCGACCGACTCACATCGCCTGCGGGTCTCGATATCGGCGCGCAAACGCAAGAGGAGATCGCCCTCAGCATCATGGCTGAGGTCATCCAGCTGCGCTCCGCGATGACACCTGAGACCGCGGACAGCACGTCGGCAACTGCGCCAGAAGGAGCGCGCGAGCGGGAGGCAATCGACCCGGTCTGCGGGATGACCGTGGCCGTCGCGGGCGCGCGTCACCAGACAGCGTACGACGGCAAGATCTGGTACTTCTGCTGCGGCGGCTGCAAGGCGCGATTCGAGACCGATCCGCTGCCGTACTTACCCGACTGAGAGGGAGGAACGCATGCGCTTTTCCGGCACGGAGCGGATCCCCGCCTCCCGCGAGCAGGTTTGGCAGTTCCTGACGGACCCGGACGCCGTCGCGCAGTGTGTTCCTGACGTCCAACGTCTCGAGGTGATCGATCCATCACGATTCAAGGCGCAGGTGAAGGCCGGGATTGGGCCGGTACGCGGTATGTTTGGCTTCGACGTCGCCTGGCAGGAGCTCAGCGAACCGAGCCACGCCCGCATGACCGCCCAGGGGAAAACGGGCGGCAGCGCGGTCACAGTCGACAGCACGATGGATCTCGGCGAGGCTGGCGAGGGCGAGACCGACCTGGCCTGGAGCGCGGACGTTGTGGTCCACGGCATGATTGCCAGTGTCGGCGCACGGCTCCTGGACGGGTTCGCCAAGAAACAGGCGGAGCAGTTTTTTGGTTGCATTCGGCGCAAGCTGAGCGGTTGAAGCGAGACGACAATCGTTGGCTTGTTCGCCTCTGCTTCGGCAGCGTTCGCCCGGTTCTACCTCCAGTGGCCACTCTTGGCCTTCTCTCGCGCCCGCAGATCCTTGTGAATGGTTTTCCAGCGGCGTCGCTCATTGGCGGCAAGGACGGGGTCGCGCCGGCGCTCCGCGGCCGCGATCTCGCGCTGCAGCTTGCGGTAGCTCTGCAGTCGTTCGGGGCTGAGCGCCCCGGAGTAGAGGGCCGCCTGCACGGCGCAGCCGGGTTCACTTTCGTGCAGGCAGTCGTTGAACCGGCACGAGAGGGCGATCTCCGCGACGTCGGCGAAGACCGTGTCGATCCCGCCGTCGTCTTCGAGCAGACCCAATTCGCGCAAGCCAGGGGTGTCGATGAGTACCCCGCCACCCGGTATCAGTACGAGCTCGCGGCGTGTCGTCGTGTGCCGGCCGCGGGCATCGTCTTCCCGGATATCGCTCACGTGCTGGACATCGCGCCCGACCAGCCGGTTGATTAGAGACGACTTGCCGACCCCAGACGAGCCGATGAGGCCGACGGTGGTCCCGCGTCCAACATGGGCGCGTAGGGCGTCGATGCCAACCCCGGTGAGGGCGCTGACCTCGACGGTCGGCACACCCAGCGCCACCGCGGCGATGTCCTGGGTCAGGGGAGCCAGGTCGTCGACGAGATCGACCTTGTTGAGCACGACGACCGGATTGGCCCCGCTCTCCCAGACGGCAGTCAGGTAGCGCTCGATCCGCCGCGGATTGAGATCGCGGTTGGCCGAGGTGACGAGGCAGAACACGTCGACGTTGGCCGCGATCATCTGGGCGGTGGCGTCCGTGTCCGCCGCGCGACGAATCATCCCCGTCCGCCGCGGCAAAACACAGTGGATGACGGCGCGCTCGACGTCATCGGCCACGGCAACCCAATCGCCGACGGCCGGGCGATCGGTTCCGGAGAGCTCTTGGCGTAGCCGGCCGGAGAGCTCACCGAGCCGCGCCTGACAGCCGAGCAGGTGATAGACACCAGCCCCATCGGCGGCAATACGGGCCGGAACGAGATCCGAGCGACGATGGTCCAGCCCTTCGAGCTGGGTCGCGAAAAACGGTCCAAATCCGAGATCTGCGAGAGGAATCAACGTCTGGCTCCTGTCTGAAAATGACGGTCAAGCCACCTCAGACGGAACCATTCAGCGCACGGATACGCCCGGACTGACGGGGTCGTGAGCCCGGGCGCTGTCTTTGCGCCGACGTGGCGCGGAGCAGGGGTTTCCTAGCTGGCGCGGCTGTCGGAGGCAGCGATGAGTGAGCTATGGAGTGCAAGCACAGTCATATTTCGCCTCCCCTTCCAGCTCCGTTGCGTCTTTGCTACGTACGATTGGCGACACTGTAGGCAACGCGCCGCGCGAATCATAACTCTTCACGCCGATCACGCCTACCCCGGGGTCGCAGGCGCAAATGCAGCTACCAGGTTCGGCCGGCTAAGAAATCTACGCGCGGAAGACCCACTCCCCGCCGAGCATGGTCGCGGCCGGTTTCACCCGATCGAGCTCATCCGGCGAGATCGCCAGCGGATCGCGGTCGAGCACGACGAGATCGGCGAGCTTGCCCGGAGCGATCGAGCCCTGCCGGTCCTCGCGGCCGGTGACGTAAGCGCCGCCAATGGTGTAGGAGCGAAGCGCCTCCTCCGGCGTGAGGGCCTCGGTCTCTTTGCCGAGGTTACGGCCGGTCGCCGTCGTGCGATTGACCGCGGCGTGCATGCCCACCCAGGGGTTGTAG
>DASUQU010000292.1:0-2831 GCA_036280495.1 Thermomicrobiales bacterium
GCGGGCGATCTGGGTAACTTCGAGGGTGTGCGTGAGGCGAGTTCGGTAGTGGTCACCGGCGGGAGCAATAAAGACCTGCGTCTTGTGCATCAGCCGGCGAAAACTCTTGGAGTGGAGGATCCGGTCGCGGTCGCGCTGGAACGAGGTCCGCAGGTCGCACTCTGGTTCCGGCGAGGGCCGTTGCGCCTCGCGGCTTGGGGTGCCACCGGCGGCGAGGTACTGCTCCTCCCGGGCTTCCAGGCCCTCACGAACCGACATCACCGCGTCGGGCACAACATATCCCTGGAGCATTCGAACGTGGTGACCGCAGCCATTCAGCGCTAGTCGATGACGTCCATGGCGGCGAGACTGGCCAGGAGCCGCTTCGTCCCATGTCGCACGAAGTTGACCGCGACCTCCTGGTCACCCCTGCGTTCGCTTGCTTCGATGACCCGGCCTTCGCCGAACTTGGGGTGAAAGACCGTCTGTCCTGGTTCATAGGTCATCGCCAGCGCCTCAGGCGTAGCAGCGCCGGAATCGGAGCCGCGAACCTTGTCGCGAAGACTGGCTGCCGATCCAGGGCGAAGCGTGCCGCGGCGCCCAAGGCTGCGCAGGAGATGGTCGGGGATCGACTGCAGGAACCGGGAAGGAACCGAGTAGCCGAACCGGCCGTAGGTTGCGCGCGAGCTCGCGTAGGTCAGGTAGAGCAGCCGCTTTGCGCGGGTCATGCCGACATAAAAGAGGCGTCGCTCCTCTTCCAGCTCCTCCGGGTTGAGGTGCTCGCTCTCGACGGCGCGGCTGATCGGCAACAGGCCTTCCTCGACGCCGGCGACGAAGACGACCGGAAACTCCAGGCCCTTAGCCGAGTGGAGCGTAATCAGGGTGACACGGCCGCGCTCGTCGGTGTCGAGACTGTCGACATCGGCGACGAGGGCGACCCGCTCCAGATAGGGCGCGATCGTCTCCGAGGCCGGGGCATCGCCGAGGCGCTCCAGCTCAGAGCGGAGCTCGAGAAGGTTGGCCCAGCGGTCGAGGTCCTCTTCCTCGGTGCGGTCGAACGTGGCTCCATAGCCCGTGCGCTCGACGATGGCGTCAAAGAGACCGGTGAGAGGAGTGTCCACTGCGGTGTCTCGAAGCGATGCAATCACCGACCCGACTCGCCGGGCGGCGGCGCGGGCGTTTCCGGAGAGGGCCGGGGTACTCTCGGCGTCGCCGGCTCCCGCGATCGCCAGGAACCCCTCGAGCATCGGGCGGCGCTCGCTGACCGCCCAGGTCCGGATCTCCTCGAGTGCGCGTGGACCGAGTCCGCGTCCGATGGGAAGGTTACCGACGACGCGTTCCAGGGCAATGCTGTCGGCGGGGTTGTGCAGCAGGCGGAGTGTCGCCAGGATGTCCTTAATCTCCTTGCGCTCATAGAAGCGGACACCACCGATGACCTGGTAGGGAATACCGCGGAACCGCAACGCCTCCTCGATGGCCCGGCTCTGCGCCGTGGTGCGGTACATCACGGCGACGTCGTCGTAGGCGACGCCGTTGATCTCTGCCAGGCGCCGGATCTCGTCGGTGATGAACTGCGCTTCGTGTCCCTGGTCTGTCAGCTCACGCAGGACGATGTGCTCGCCGTCGTCGTTCTCGGTGCGCAGCCGGCGGTCGATGCGGGCCACGTTTTCGCGGATGACGCGGTCAGCGGCTTCGACAATGCGGGCTGTCGAGCGGTAATTCAGCTCGAGATGGATCTGGCGGGCATCGGGATAATCCTTCTCGAAATCGAGGATGTTGCGGATGTCGGCCTGGCGCCAGCCGTAGATCGATTGGTCGGGATCCCCGACGACGAACAGGTTGCGATGTCGTTCTGCGAGCGCGGAGACCATGACGTACTGCACCCGGTTCGTGTCCTGATATTCGTCCACCATGACGTGCAAGAAGCGCTCCTGATAGCGTTCCAGCAGGTGGGGAGCTTCTTCGAAGAGATTGATCGGCTGCGTGAGCAGGTCATCGAAATCGAGCGCGCTGGCCCGGCGCAGGAGCCGCTCGTACTCGCGGTAGACGCGAGCGATGACCTCTTCGTCATAGGTAGCGGCCAGATCGCGCGCTTCGTCTGGGGACATCAGCTGGCTCTTGGCTGCGGAGATTCGGGCGCGAAGTCGGCGTGGCTGGTAGAGCTTGGGATCGAGACCGAGGGTCTTGAGCGCGGCTTTGACCGCTTCGATCTGGTCGGCGTCGTCATAGATCGAGAACTGCGGCATGATCCCGAGCCGGTCGGCCACGATCCCCGGGTTCTCGCGTAGCAGGCGAGCGCCGAAGGCATGGAATGTGCCCATGGTGATGCCATCGAGGGGCCGTCCCTGGCGGAGTTGCTCGATGCGGGCCCGCATCTCTCGAGCCGCCTTGTTGGTGAAGGTCACGGCCAGGATGCGGTCACCGGGGACCTGCTCGACCTCCATGAGGTAGGCGATGCGGTGGGTGAGGACCCGCGTCTTGCCAGAGCCGGGGCCAGCGACGACCAGCACGGGTCCGCTGGTCGCGAGCACAGCTTCGCGCTGCGCATCGTTCAGCCCGCTGAGAAGCTCGGTTGCAATGGCGGACGTGATCGAATCCAAGGGCGGCGGTCTGCTCCGGGAAGGTTCGAGACCCTCAATGGGGGCTTGACAAGTCTAGCATCGAGGCGCGCCGGACCCTGCCGACTGGGCGCCCGTGGACCGGCGGCATTGACGCTCTGAAGCCGATCCGGGTACCATTTTCCTTACATTTGCCGACGTAGCTCAGCGGCAGAGCAAGGGACTCATAAGCCCTTGGCCGGTGGTTCGATTCCACCCGTCGGCACCAGGTGAACCCCACGAGAAACCACACAC
>DASUQU010000293.1:0-2210 GCA_036280495.1 Thermomicrobiales bacterium
CGATCGCGCTGCAGGCCGTTGAGCAGGTCGAGAATCTCGACCCGCGACGAGGCGTCGACCATCGACACTGGTTCGTCGGCCACGATGTAGTCCGGGTTCCGAATCAGCGCGCGGGCGATCCCCACCCGCTGTCGCTGCCCCCCGGACATCGACGTCGGGTACGCATGGGCAAATCGATCCACGGGGGTGAGATCGACTGCCTCGAGAGCGGCCCGCACCCGTGCTCGCCGGGCGTCGGCATCGTTCACGCCATCAATCACCAATGGCTCGGCAACGAGGTCGGAAACGGTCATGTACGGGTTGAGGCTGGAGAAGGGGTCCTGAAAGACAATCGCCGCGCGCTTGCGTAGCCAGCCAAGCTGCTCCTCCGGTAGCTGGGAGATGTCCTGTCCGTCGAAGAGCGCCCGGCCGCTCGTCGGCCGCAAGAGCCGGAGCGAGATGCGGCCGACCGTCGTCTTGCCTGACCCGGACTCCCCAACCAGTGCCAGTGTCTCGCCATGCGCCACGATCAGACTCACCCCGGAGACGGCGGTGACCACCTCGCCCCGAAAGAGCCCTTTGCGGGTGTGGAAGACCATCGAGACGTCGTCGAGCGCCAGCAAGGGTCCCGATTCCGGGTCGACAGTATGCGGAGGAACGAGGAGTGTCTCAGCCAACGGCGGTCTCTGCCGGCCGGAATTGCATTTCGTAGCGTTCCCCGGCGACGGCGGGATCGTTCAGCCAGCAGCGGGCATGGCCACCGTCGGGCAAAGGGATCGGGGGTGGGTGCTCGAGACATGCCGCAAAGGCGTAGGGACAGCGGGGGCGAAAGCGACACCCCGGCGGCAGAGCGGTCAGGTCAGGCGGGTCGCCCGGCATCGGCCGGGGAGGGACGTCTGAATGAAGGCGCGGCAACGAGGCCAGGAGGAGCTGAGAGTAGGGATGGCGCGGCCTGACCAGTACCCGCTCCGCGGGACCGAGCTCCATCTGCTCGCCTGCGTAACTTACCGCGATGCGGTCGCAAAGATCGCTGGCCAAGCCGATGTCGTGGGTGATGAAAAGCATCGAGATCCCGGGATCCTGCTTGAGGTCCTTGAGCAGGTTCATGATCTGCGCCTGCACGCTGACGTCGAGAGCAGAGGTGGGTTCATCGAGGATCAGCACGTCGGGGTCGAGGGCGAGCGCGGTCGCAATGCCGACGCGCTGCCGTTGTCCTCCGCTGAGCTCGTGTGGGTAGCGGCTGGCGAAATTGGCCGGGAGTCCGACCCGCTGCAGCAGATCGCGCACGCGGACGCGAGCGGCAGCTTTGTCGAATCGCCGGTCGAGCAGGAGGGGCTCTGCTATCTGCTCGCCGATGCGGAGCACGGGATTGAGAACGCTCATGGCGCCCTGGAAGACCATAGCGATGCGGCTCCAGCGGATCTCGCGGCGAAACTGGTCGTCCGGAAGGGCAATCAGCTCCCGGCCATCGAGTCGCACCGAGCCGTCGAAGCGGGCGACGTTCTTCGGGAGCATGCGCATGAGCGCCAGAGCCACGCTGCTCTTGCCGCTGCCGGACTCGCCGACGATGCCGAGAGCCTCGCCGCGCTGCTTGAGCGTGAAGGAGACGTCATCGACGGCCCGCACCACGCGGCCACCGCCTGCGTCATACGAGAGATGGAGATTTTCGACGTCGAGCAATGACATGGCTGCCGAGCTCAGTCGAGACCGGAGAAGACCTCGGAGGGATCGACGCGAAGCCCCAGGAGCGTTGGAGAGGTGAGCAGACCGTCGACATCAGGCTCAATCCGGACATAATCGTCGCCCCGTAGCTTATTGATATACAGAATTCGCCGTTCAGGATCCGCAACCCAGTACTCCGGGACACCGGAGCGGGCGTAGAGCGCCATCTTGCGAACGAGATCGATGGCGCGCGTGCTGGGGGAAAGAATTTCGACCACGATGTCAGGCGGCTCATCGACGATGCCCTCGGGTCGGTAGATGCCGAGGCGATCGCTGCCTATCACAACGAGATCTGGCTGCACAATATCATGCCGACCGAGATAAACGTCGACGGGGTGTGTATAGACCCGGCCGCTGCCGCTTGATCGCAAGAATCGCTGGAGGATCCAATCGAGATTGGCGGCGACTTCCTGATGGTCCCGACGCGGCGCGGGATTCACAATCAACTCTCCCCCGAGCACTTCGCGCCGCTTGCCATCGTCCGGCATATCCCGGAGGTCGTCGAAAGT
>DASUQU010000294.1:0-2021 GCA_036280495.1 Thermomicrobiales bacterium
GACGATCTCAGTGAACGACTTCTATCACGCTGGTGTCGATCCCAGGTTTCCGTTCCCGATGGGGAATCTGCAGCCGATTGGCAAGCTGCAAGCGGCCATGATGCGCGGCGCTGCGCCGCGGGCTCCGGAATGGTCGCTGCGCGCGGCCTCGCAACGAAGTGTTGACTGGTGGGTGATGAGCGAGGATCTGCCAGATCCAGCCAACCGGGCAACGCTGGACTCGAGCGGGAACATCATGATCCATTGGCGCCCTAACAACCTGGCGGCTCATGACCGGCTAATGGACCATGCCAAGACCATGCTCCGCCGTGCGGGCTTTCCGATTCTCCTCGATCGCCGAATGGGGATTGCTACGAACTCGCATCAATGCGGCACACTCCGGTTCGGACACGACCCGGGAGATTCCGTCCTCGATCCTTACTGCCGCGCACATGACCTTGATAACCTCTATGTCGTCGATGCGTCGTTCTTTCCTTCATCGGCCGCGATTAACCCGGCGTTGACGATCGCGGCCCAGGCGTTGCGCATCGGGGATCACTTGCGCGAACGACTGGGGGTCCCGGCGTCACTCGAGCGAGGCCAAGGAGAAGCAGTGGCATGACAGACAAAGCGGAGCGATTGGCAGGATACCGTCACCGGCGGGACCATTTCTTCGCGGAGCATCCCCATTCGCCATTGAGTGAAACGCAGCGAGCGGATTTTGCCGGTCTCGACTATTTTCCCCATCGCGCCGACCTCGCTCTCAATCTTCCCATGGATGATTCGGGTCCCGACGTCGGAGAAACGCTCGATGTCCCAACGACTGACGGCAAGACTAAGCCGTTCTCGCGTGCGGGCCGTATCCGGCTCGAAGTCGATGGCGTGCCAATCGAGTTGACCGTATTCAGAGACGGCGATCGAGGGAGTTTCTTAATTCCGTTTCGAGACGGATCAGCGGGAGGAAAAACTTACGAGGTTGGGCGCTATCTGGAGCCTCAGGCTCGCCCCGATGGGACCCTCGAGGTCGACTTTAACTATGCATACAACCCGTTTTGCGCGTATGGCACCGGGTGGAGTTGTCCGATTCCTCCCGAGGAGAACCGGGTCGAGGTGACAATCGAGGCTGGAGAGAAAGCGTTCCGCGATCAAGCAGCGACGGTATCGGGGACGTCCGCGCTATCGGATTGACTCCGATCGCATGATCCAGGCGGAAAGCCCGCGCGCCGCCTCTTCCGCCCGGCGCCGTCCTCCGGCGAATGTCCTGCCAAGGAGAGCGCCGGCCGCCTCACGCGGCCACTGATAGCTCGCCCGCCGAACTTCGAGATACCGGCATGATTGAGGATCGAAAAGCAGCTCCGCGAGAACCCAGTTGGTCTCGGCCCCGTCAAGAATCCAGAGCCGCCGGCCATCTTGCCACGCGAACGGTCCCCAGTGATTGCGATCGGAGCGGCGCGGCAGCGTCGCTGGTTGATGTGGGCCGAGATCGTCATTTGGTTTCGCGGCCGCGTCGGTTGGCACTTCAAGCTCCTGCCGCTACAACAGCGTGCGGCGCATCCCCGCGTGAAGCTATTGCGGATACCGGCCCCACGCCTCGGAGTGATCCGGAAACCCGGTTCGTCTACGGCTCAGCGCGGGATACTGAACTTCAACCTGTGCCGACGAAGTGAGCGTACCACCCGGTTTTCGCAGGTGACAAGCGACCCCGAATGGTCAACTGCGGCTCACGATTCTTCACGTACTTCGACGGCGGCCTCTTGCGCCGTCGCCCCGTTTAGCAGAATTTGCACCTCGTATGTCCCGACCGGCCATTCCACCTCGGGATCTCGCTCAATATAGAAGCTGATCCACTGATCGGTGCCCCGCTCGGACGGTGTCAGCCGGGTCGTGAACGCATCGAGAGAAGTGTCGTTGTATTCCCAGGCTGCTTCGACGTTTGACCCGACCGAGAGCGCATCGGCATGGACTGCAGCGATTATCCGAAGAGCATCTGGAGGGTAGCTGGAGACCGGCTCGACTGGCGCGTTGGTCGTAGGATCGGTCGC
>DASUQU010000295.1:0-2665 GCA_036280495.1 Thermomicrobiales bacterium
ATCGTCAGCAACGAACACGATCTCCTCGATGTGACTGGGACGTGGACGCTCAGCGATGCGACGGCGGCGGTGCAGCACCGCATGCGCGGCGAGAACCTTCGCGCCGCTTTTATCACCCGCGGCGGCGAAGGGTGTCGCGTCGTGACCGAGACGAAGAGTCTCAATATCCCGGCGTTCAGCGTCGAGGTCGTCGATCCTACCGGTGCCGGTGACGCATTTGCGGCCGGGGTCGCCTGGGGAATGGCACAGCGGTGGCCCTGGCCGGAGGTCGGCCGGTTTGCCAACGCGGTCGGGGCTCTCGCTTGCTGCTCCCTCGGGGCGCAGGCGTCCCTGCCTTCGTTGCAAGAGGTCGAGACGCTGCTGGCGTCCGCTCCCGCTGGCCTTGACTGAAAGACACTAGTTGACGTTACAGACTCCTTGTCCGTACACTGTGAAACGGACACCTTCGACTTCGCGTTGAAGGTGCGACTGGCCTTCTTGAGGGAGGAGGTCTAAGTCGAGAGCCGTCGCCCCCGGGTGACGCGGCTGCCGAGAGTCCGTTATGGGCTGGAGGGAAGGGCGCCGCCGATGTCGAGGTCTATCTCCGTCTGTCTGCGCGCCGTCGTGGCGCTCGTTGCGCTATTGGGGCCGCTCGTCTCGAGTCCAGGTCCTGTGGTTGCCGCAACAGGCACGCTGAGCGTGGAAACCCCCCTGCATGAGTCCCCGGCACCCGAAGCGCCCTTGATCGCGCTCCTGCCCGAGGGCGCCGTCGTCTCGATCGATGGTCCACCGGTCGATGGCTTCTACCCGGTCACAGCAGGTGATCTCTCCGGCTGGATGCGGGGTGAGACCCTTTCGCTGGAGAAAGACATCGTCGGAGACGGGGGTGAAGCAAGTCTTCCACCTGAGGGATCGGACGGGTTAGTCCCGGTCGCGCAGACTGCGAGCAGCGACTCGGCTCCGGCCGAGACGCCAGCCGCCGTCGATCCAGCGGCGGATCCGGCACAAAGCAAGGAACTTCCCGCCGCAACCGAGACGGAGTCGGCGCCGGCGGAACCGGCTGCCGACGTGACCCACGATGCCGCTGAAGCACCGCTGGCCGCTGTGACCGCCATGCCGGCTGATTCAGCGGCTAATCCCGCTCCGCTTAGCAATCCAACTCCAGCCGAGGCTGCTCCCGCCGACACTTCGGAACTCAAATCGACAGTGGAGACGATAGGTGCCGCGACACCGGTCCCGGTTGCTACGATGACCGAGCCTCCGGTGGGCGCGGCGGCGGAGTCCACGCCCGATCCGACTTCGGCGCCAAGTCCGACACCGATGCCCGAGCCGGTGGGACCGGCAAGCGTCACTGTCAACGCGCCAGTCCGCACCGGCCCAGGCCCCAACTTCGACCTGATCTTCACGGTACCAATGGGCAGCACCGTTCAGCAGACCGGCAACGTGACCGACGGTTACGTCACGGTGCAGTACAAGGAGGTGACCGGCTGGCTGGCTCTCGAGCAGCTCGGGGCGCCGAGCTCGTTCGTCCCGGAGACTCCTCCCGCGGTAACCGCTACGCCAGTCGAAGCGGTGCCGACTAAGGCCAGTCCCGTCGCAACCGAGCCGGTCCCGGCCGAGCCGGTCGAGGTCAAGACACCGCGCCCTGGCTCAGGGGTCGCCTTCACGACCGTCGACATGAGTCTGCGCGCCGGTCCCAGTGCCAGCGAGGAGCCAATCACCGTCGTTCCGGCAGGATCGCGCGTCGTTCTCACCGGGGTCATGGAAGGTGGCTTCCAACGCGTGACCTACAAGGATGAGATCGGCTGGATCGCCGGCGACTACCTTGAGACGCCCGCGGACCCGGAGCCCGACACCGGCAGACACGAAGATGAGCAGTACTCTCGCAGGCAGATCGTACGCATCATCTACGATGCCGCCGACCGCTACGATCAGTCTCGGTCCGACATGCTGCGTGTGGCGGAATGTGAGTCGAATCTCGATCCGTATGCCGTGAATCCCTCCGGATCTTACGGACTCTTCCAGTTCATCCGCTCGACCTGGGAATCGACCCCTTACGGCAACAAAAACATCTTCGATCCCGTGGCAAACGCGAACGCGGCCGCCTGGATGTGGGCTGAGGGGCGCAAGAGCGAGTGGGTGTGCCAGTAGACGAGCCGCGAGTCGGGAAGCCGGGAAGTAGACGGCGAGATGAGTCGTGTTCCTAAGAGGGCTCCCGTGGATCCTGAATCAGGAGTGAGAGGGTGAAGGACAGCTCGTAGGGGCAGCGCTCGCGTCGCCCGCGTTCTCGCCCAGTCGGGTTCCTTGATCCACACAACTCTCCGCAGTGCGCCCGCTGTTCACCCTCGAGCTTAGCGACATCTCTTCACCGCCCCGCGCTACTATGCTGATGACGGTCGCCACTCACGCTGTCTTCCGGCCGTCTCTAGCACGCTGGCATCGCGGCCAGAGTAGCTTCGAGGAGGATATTTCCATGGATATGCTGCGACGTTTGTTTGGCGGTGACGAGCCGAGGTCGGAGGCCCCGCGGTCCGTGCCCCGTTCGCGCAACTTGTCTGCTGACGAGCAGGCGGTCGAACGGTATCGATATCTCTTGCGAACGGCCCCGCCAGAGACGATCGAAGAGGCGCACGCCGAGGCGTTCGCCAGGCTGACCCCGGAGCAACGCCGGATGGTCCTGCAGGAG
>DASUQU010000296.1:0-3110 GCA_036280495.1 Thermomicrobiales bacterium
GATCCCGTCGGACACGTTCGGGGCGACAGTGTCAGCAATGGCGCGGCTGCGCGCCACTCCGCAAACCCAGGATATGCGGGGTTCGTCGTACATTCTGGAGGGTGAGGTTCCGGCGGACCAGGTGCACGCGTTGCAGCAACATCTACCTGCGCTGACCCGTGGCGAAGGCCTGGTGGAATGCGAATTCGACTCCTACCAACCGGTGCGCGGCAGGACCCCGACCCGGCCACGGACAGATTACAATCCGCTCAACCGCAAAGAGTACCTGCTGCACGTCATGCGGCGAATCTAGCGCAATTGGAGGTTTCCGTGAAGGACTACGAGCCAATCATGAGTTTTGACGAGGACGTCGCCAGGACGTACGACGACGTGCCACGCGGTGACGAGAATGCAGCAGTCGCGTTCCTGGAGAAGCTGGCAGGTGGTGGTCCCGCGTTGGAGCTCGCCGTCGGCACCGGTCGGATCGCGCTGCCGCTCGCCGATCGGGGGCTCCGCGTGGACGGAGTCGACATCTCACCCGCGATGGTCGCGCAGCTGCGCGCCAAGCCGGGTGGCGACCGGATCTCGGTCACCATCGGCGACTTCGCCGATGTGCCGGTCTCTGGCACATACCGCTTGATCTACGTCGTCTTCAACACGTTGTTCAACCTGCTGACCCAGGAAGACCAGGTGCGCTGCTTCGAGAACGTCGCCGCCCACCTCACCAGCGACGGCTCGTTCGTGATCGAGGCAGGCTCACCCGCCTTCCTCTACAGGTTGCGCAACGACCAACACGTCGATGCGGAGTCCATCGAAGTCGACACAGTACGGCTCGATGTGCTTCGCCACGATCCGGCGAAGCAGATGCTCGACGAGAGCCACGTGTCCATTTCCCGCACGGGGGTGCGCCTGAATCCGATCGTCCAGCGCTACGCATGGCCGGCCGAACTCGACCTCATGGCGCGGATCGCCGGGCTGCGCCTGATGGAACGCTGGGACGGCTGGAACCGCGAACCGTTCACTGGCAAGCACAACGTCGTGTCGGTCTACGGACGCTGAAATGATCGTGTGCAGGATCCCACCCGACAACGCTGCTTGCGAGGCCGGAGACGTCTTGCCGCACTCGCGCCAGGCATCCGCTTCCCAGGCCTTACGATAACGATATAATCCACTATCCATCTGTCGGTCGCTCGGGGGTTTGTGCGCAGGGGCATGCGGAAGATCACGCTCACCGACCGGTTGCGCTACCGGTTCGACAATACGATCTCGAAGGGGACCATCGCACTGATCGGCTGGCTCTTCCTAATGCTCGCGGCGCTGGTCCTGACGAGTACCCTGTTCGTCTACCTGAGTGGTCTGGCGCCAGCAAGCGGGGGCCAAAGGCCGGGCTTCTTCGAGACGCTCTGGCTCGACCTGATGCGGACCATAGACCCTGGCAACGTGGGCGGAGACCGGGGAAGCTGGCCTTACCTGATCTCGATGCTGGCCGTCACGACCGGCGGCATCCTGGTTTTCAGCACCCTTATCGGAGTTATATTCGCCGGCATAGATGAGAAACTGGCGGACCTGCGCAAGGGCCGCTCGTTCGTCGTGGAGCGGGGCCACACTGTCATCTACGGCTGGTCGTCCGAGGTTTTCTCCGTCGTGGCCGAACTGGTCAAAGCCAACGAAAGCCGCAGGAGCGCGTGCATCGCAATCCTCGCCGAGACGGATAAGGTCGAGATGGAAGATGAGATCCGTGCCAGGGTGGGCAAGACAGCACGAACACGCGTAGTTTGCAGGACAGGAGATCCCATCAACATCGACGATGTCGAGATCGTCAACCCGGGCGAGTCGCGCTCGATCATCGTGCTTCCTCCCGACGAGCCTGAAGCCGACTCGAAGGTGATCAAGACCATCCTCGCCCTGACCAACAACCCGAACCGGCGCGAGGAGTCGTACCATATCGTATCGAGGATCAGCGATCCGGAGAACCTCGGGGTAGCCCAAATGGTCGGACGCGCCGAGTTGAGTCTGGTCGCCGTGGATGATCTCATCGCACGTATCACGGCCCAGACCTGCCGCCAGTCAGGCCTCTCTGTCGTCTACACGGACCTCCTGGACTTCGGGAAGGATGAGATCTACTTTATCCGCGAGCCCCACCTCGTCGACATGACCTTCGACGAAGCCCTCACAGCATACGAGAGTTGCTCGGTGATCGGACTGCGCAAGGAGGATGGTCGCATCGTGCTGAACCCGCAGGCTGACAGCCGGGTCTCCGCGGACGACGAGATCGTACTGATCGCCGAAGACGACAGCACGATACATCTCTCCGAACATCAGGCAGATGAGGTCGACTCCGGGGCCATACGAAAACCTCCATCCAGGGAGCCCAGGCCCGAACGCACCTTGATCCTCGGCTGGAACGACCGCGCGCCGACGATAGTCACCGAGCTCGACAACTACGTCCGTTCCGGCTCGGAGATGACGGTGGTGACCCCCAACGGCGCGATCCCCTCTTCCCGCTTCGACGCGCTCAGAAACCAGAAAGTCACGTCCACAGTGGGCGACATCACGGACCGCCGCACCCTGGAGCAGCTCGAGGTCTCCTCCTACGACCATGTGATCGTCCTCGGCCATCCTGAGGAGCCGGATCCCAACGCTGCAGACTCTAGGACCCTGGTCACACTCTTGCACCTGCGCGAGATCGCCGATAGCAACGAGCATCGGTTCTCCATAGTCAGCGAGATGCTCGACGTCCGCAACCGTGAGCTCGCTGAGGTAACGGGCGCCGACGACTTTATAGTCAGCGATCATCTGGCAAGCCTTATGATGTGCCAGGTCTCGGAGAACAGAGAGCTCTTGACGGTGTTCGAGGAACTGATCTCTCCCCATGGCTCGGAACTGTACCTCAAATCCGTAGCCGAGTACGTGGAACCCGGCGTGCCACTGAACTTCTACACCGTCCTGGAAGCCGCCTGCCGGCGCGGCGAAGTGGCCGTGGGCTACCGCTTGGCGTCTGAGAGCGGGGACCCTGCCGCCTCTTACGGCGTGCACCTGAACCCGGAGAAGTCTCGGCGCGTCACGTTCACCGAGCACGACAACTTGATCGTACTGGCCGAGTCCTGATCTCGCGTAAGACCTCCTCCAGC
>DASUQU010000297.1:0-8670 GCA_036280495.1 Thermomicrobiales bacterium
TCGCGGAACGGAATGCCGCGACGCGCCAGAAGATCCGCGGCGTCGGTGGCGAGGGAAAAGTCGGCGGTAGCGGCTTCGGCCATGCGGGAAGAGCGCCAGCGGGCGGTACGGATCATGGGCGGTAGGACGTCGAGCGTCGCGACCACGGTGTCGACCGAGTCGAAGAGCGCCTCCTTGTCTTCCTGAAAATCCTTGTTGTACGTGAGCGGCAGTCCCTTGGCGATCGTGAGCATGGACAGAAGGTTGCCGTAGACGCGGCCGGTCTTGCCACGTGCCAGTTCGGCGACGTCCGGGTTCTTCTTCTGAGGCATGATGGAGCTGCCGGTGGAGAACGCGTCGGCGAGCTCTAGAAACCGGAACTCCGCGGAAGCCCAAAGGATGATCTCCTCTGCCAGCCGCGAGAGATGCATAGCAATCATGGAACAGGCATACAGCACGTCGATGACGAAATCACGGTCGGAAACCGCGTCGAGACTATTGGCAGAAATGGCACCAAAGCCGAGGTCGGACCGGGTCGTTTCGCGATCGATCGGGTAGGTGACCCCGGCAAGGGCTCCCGCTCCCAGGGGCATGACGTCAGCGCGGCGATAGGCGTCTTCCAGGCGATCGAGGTCGCGGTGCAACATGGCGACGTAGGCAAGCAGATGATGTGCCAGGAGCACCGGTTGCGCGCGTTGCAGGTGGGTGTAGCCCGGCATCGCGAGGTCGGGGTTCGCGGCCGCGGTCTCCGTCAAGGCGTCTGCCAGATCGAGCACGCCGCTCATCAGTCCGAGGATCGCACCCTTGGCCCAGAGTCGGAGGTCGGTCGCGACCTGGTCGTTGCGGGAGCGACCCGTGTGGAGCTTGCCGACGACCCCACCGGCGATCTCCCGCAGCCGCCGCTCGACGCCCGTGTGGACATCCTCATCGGCGACAGTGAGGGTGAAGTCGCCATCTTCGACTTCGGAGAGGACCTGCCAGAGCCCGCGCTCGAGCGTCATGGCGTCCTCGGCGCTGATGATCCCTTGCTTGCCGAGCATGCGGGCGTGGGCAATTGATCCACGAATGTCTTCGCGTACCAAGCGCACGTCGAACGCGACCGAGGCGTTGAACGCTTCGAGACGTCGGTCGGGCGCCTGCGCGAACCGTCCTCCCCACGCCTTGGTCGATCCAGTCTGCTCGGTCACACGCTCCTCCTGATGGGTCGCCCAGGCGGGGATCGCAAGCCCCTTGCCAATCGCCGCGGACGGGAGACTGGGGTGAGGGAGCGAGGATAGCATTGGCCCGCAATCATGCGGGGTACTATCCAGACCTTCAGAATGGTGGGACGAGGAGGGGACCAGCAGCGATGGCGACGCTCGTAACCGGGGGCAACGGCTGGCTGCCCAGTCACGTCGTGCGCCGGCTGGCGCGAGCCGGCGAGCGGGTCGTCAGTTACGATCTGATGGAGCCCGACGACTATCTGCGGGCGTTTCTCGGCGCCGATGTTGCCAACGTGGTCTTCGAGGCGGGAGACGTAACAGACCGAGAGCCGCTGAGCGCGGCGGCGGCGCGACACGGCGTCACCAGCATTATCAGCGCCGCGGCGATCACACCCCGAGTCGACCGTGAGCGGCGGGAGCCGGAGCGGATTATTGCCGTCAATCTGGGCGGCGTCGTCAACGCGCTCGAGGTCGCACGAACGCTGCCGGACTTCCGTCGCTTCGTCCAGGTCTCGTCGTGCGCCGTTTTCGGCGATGTCCGCGGTGTCACGGAGCTTGACGAAGAATCACCGGCCAATTCGACAAATTTGTACGGAATCACGAAGCTGGCCGGGGAGCGAGTTGCGCTGCGCTATGGCGATCTCTTCAGGCTCGACGTGATTGCCGTGCGGCCGAGCAACGTCTATGGGCCGATGGAGCGATTTACGCCGGGTTATGCCGGCGCGACAGAGTTGCGCGAGATGCTGCGCCTCCACTTCGGCGGCGAGCCGATCAAGGTGGCATCGCTCGACGCCTCGTATCGGGACTGGACCTTCGCCGACGACGTCGCGGAAGGGATCGAGCGGGCCTGGGCGGTTACGGGTCCGGTGCCGGACCGGGTCTTCATCGTCTCGAGTGGCGAGCAGTACTCGATCGGCGACGTATTGGAAGCATTCCGCGCCAACTTGCCAGGCCTGGAGTACAGCGTCGTTTCCCGGGACGAGGCCAACTATCCCGTCGACGAGGGTGGACCCGGGCCATTGCCGCTGAATCGCCGTGCCCGAGAGCAGCTCGGGTGGTCCCCTCGCACGCCATTTGCTGATGGTATGCGGCAATACCTTAGCTGGATCGCGGCCAACGGCCCGCAGTAGTCATCCCAACTGTCTGTCGGTTTGACCCGCTCCCGCGCTCGATGCTACGTTCCTGACCAACTCAGCTCGTGGTGCCGCAACACGGTCGGAGGGATGTGTGCCGAGACGCGCGGTTCGCTTTGCACGCCCAAATTTCTTCTTCTTGCTGATACTGCTGGCGCAACTTGTCACTGCCGCAGTGCCAGCCGTCGCGCAGGACACGACGGTTCCCGAGGCTGGGGTCGTCGTCGGCACCACCGGGCTGAACATCCGCGAGTGTCCAGATGTCTCCTGCGGGTCACGCGGGCTGGCGCAGCTGGAGGATCCGATCATCGTCATTGGTCCCGAGGAGAATGGCTACCTCCCGGTGCAATGGGCGGGAAAGTCAGGCTGGGCGTGGCACCTTTACGTCGCTACCCCCTCCCGAGGCACGCCGTTCCTGGAAAAAGGGACGCCCGGGTGCAAGCGCGTCGCGCTCATCGTTAACATCGGTATCGGCGAGCCGCTGCAGACTCACCCGCTCCTCTGGCTCAAAGCAGAGGGCGTTCCGGCCACGCTCTTCCCAATGGGCTGGTGGGCACTGGCGTTCCCCGATGATATGCGGACGATCGCGATGCTCGGCTTCCCGATCGGCAGCCATGGCGATGTGCGACTCAATCTCACGGGTTTTTCCGACGACGAAGTCGTCATTGACCTGAGGGACTCGGCAACCCACATCCGGCAGGTGATCGGCAAGGACCCGGCGGCGTATTTCACGCCGTACGCCGCCGACATGGATGAGCGGGTACGCAGCCTGGTCGCACGCGAAGGCTATCTCCCCGTTGCCTGGGATGTGCCGGCGGATGATTGGGGGGAGGACATCTCCGCCGAGTACGTCTTCGACCGCGTCGTGCCGAATGTGGAGGATGGGTCGATCGTCGAGTTCCATCTCGACGGTCCCTCGTCCAAGGAGGCGACGGCCGTCGCCATCCCCTGGATCGTGGAGGAGCTCAGGGAGCGCGGCTACCACTTCGTCACCATCCAGGACATGGCGCAACCGTGCCCGGCCGGGGCGACGCCGGTAGCAGCGACTCCGCAGGGCATGGCAACCCCCGCGGCTACTCCTGAGCCCGCCTGACCGACAGGCGCGGGGACTGAAGGAGCGCTGTTCCCGACCGCGCGGGACCATGTGGTATTATGAACACCTGTTCGATTTTCCCGTGCCGTTCCCGCGATTTGCGAATCCCCGACTGGAGAGGGAACAGAGCTCGGTGACGCCGCCAGACGGCCTGACCTCGATTTCGTTTACCGATCGCGTCAATCGCCTCAACGCCGGACTCCTCAGGGACGGGATCCCAGTCTCGGATATGCGGCGCTCGCCGGCGCTCGAGTTGCAATTCGCCGGAGCAGGCGAATTGGCCCGGTCGCAGGGTGTTTCCCGCTCGTCTGGGGTCGAGCCGCTCGAGGGCCCGATCGCGGCGGTCCGCGTGCCGCCCGTCTCACCGCGGGAGTCCCGCTTGCGCTATTTCCTCGACGGAGCGCAACGAACCTTCGCCGTCTGGCGCTGCGGTCTGGTGCCGACGGCGGCGACTGTGGTCGTCGCCGGAATCCTGGAGCGTGATCCTGGACATGATGGTTCGGTCATGCCCGGGACGCTGCGGATGGAGCATTGCTGGCTTATTCCGCGTGGTACCGGCGACCCACGGGTCGAGGAGCTGCTGCGCCGCATCGACGAAGAAGGGATGCGAGTAGTCGACCCGCGCGAAGCCGAGAGACGGGCGACGCTGGCGTCGGCCCTACCGAACGCCGACTCAGATATCGACTACGGCCGCCTGCACGAGCTCGCGTACGTCGCCGCCCGCAACGTGCGCGAGGAGGTCGAGGCGCGTGTGCTGAACGACTGGGTACAGCGCCCCGCGTGGGATACCGGCGACGACTGGATCGTGGTCGATGGGCGATTGCGCTCGCCTGAACCACGCTCGATCGGGCTGGTCAAGCAATTCAGCGACGCGTACCTGTCGGGGTCCGAAGCGGAGACCCTGCTCGGTTTGCCGCCGGGCTACCGCACAACGGCATTTCTCCCGACCAACGATCGCCGTCGCGGTGGGCCGGAGCCCGAACAGCGGACGCTCTGGTACCTCCGGCTCTGGGATGCCGCGGGGATGGATGCCCGCCACGCGTTGGTGCGCATCGAGGCGCCGCGCACCGTTTGCACCACTGAGGAGATCGACCGCATCTCCGGCTGGATCCTTGCCGAACGAACGCCTCGCGCAACTGGTGATACCCGCTGGGCGACACTGCTCTATCCGGTGCATCTCTTGGAGCGGATTCTCAAGCGACGACTGGACGCCGACACCCGCGGTTGGCCGGGAGCCTGACACGTGACGCCCGATGGTGGCCACAGCGCGGAGGCGGGGATGACAGTTTCGATCCAGATCTTCGAGGATTTGCTACCAAATGGGACCGAGCACGCTGATTCAGCGCGTGCAAGCGCAGGCGCAAGCCCGAGGGAAGTGTTCGCGCGTTTCATCGACGAGCGGACCGGTCCCATCGGCAGAGTCGTCGGTAGCGAGCGCGAGCCGGCTGGATCTCACGTCTTCGCCATCTGGGTCTCCGAGGACGCGATCACGCTCGACGTCGGGCATATCGTCGTCGCCTTCTCAGAGGAAGCGGCAGTTATCGGCGTCATCGACGAGGCGCGGCGCTTTTCCGACCTGCGTAGCTTCCTCGACGACTACTTCGACCGGCGGATGGAAGATGCCATCGATGCCGACCTGGCAACGCGACGACCCGAGATGCTGGTCTTCTCGGTGCGCGTGCTCGCCACCCGGCATCTACGCGACGACGTCGCCTCGCACCGGCCACCGGTGAGCGGTCCCGTCTGGTTCGCGACTCGCGAAGCCATCGACTACGCGCTGGGCCGCGAAGAGTTCACTGGCACGCCAGTACCCGCCCTGATGCACACCAACGGCAACGCCGAGCGGGACGAGTTTGGCGAGGAGAAGCGTAACGCTGCCGGGGACGTCATTTTCCAGCGTTCCCCCATCTGGCTCGACTGCGATTACCTGCTCGGCCCCGAGGCGGGTCATGGCAACTGGACGGGGCAATCGGGGCTAGCGACCAAGACCAGCCACGCGGTCTTCCTCCTCAGCGCCGTCTTCCAGAAGCTGCAACGAGAGGGGAAGAGCGTCGCGGCCTTGATGTTCAACGTCAAAGGTCCCGATCTGCTCTGGCTCGACAAGCCGGCTCAGCCGGAACCGGAGTTGGCCGAGGCATACGCGGCGGCAGAGGCAAAGCTGCTGCGCGTCGAGGATCTGGAGGCGTACGCCGCGCTTGGTCTGGAACCGAAGCCATTCCAGAATTTCCGCATCTTTGCCCCGTTCAAGCCGGGGCAGGCGCCGGGTGGCAAAGGGGAACTGGATGTCCAGCTCGAACGGCTAGCCGGCGCGTTTCCGGGGAAGCTGAATACTAACCGCGACAACCCGTCTCAGTGCCACGGGATCGTCTTCCCGGTGCTCTGGCAGCTCGACTCGCTGCTCTGGATGCCGCACAAGGTCTTCGATTTTGCCGACCTGGACGACAAACTCAGCGGGTTTATCTACGAGCTGCGAGCGCGCGGGATCGCTTCCATGAACCAGCTCGACAAGCAGTTCGAGGAGATCGATCAGCACTTTGAGGACAACCCGAGTGCGACCGAATGGAACGGGCACCACCGGCTGACGATCCAAAAGGCGAAGAATCGCTTTCAGGGTTTGCCCGACAAATTCGGAGGCTTGCTCTCTCGAGGCATGGTCGGCTACGGCAGTCTGCCGGCCGTCGACGGTCCGTTCACGGACCAGGAGCTGCGGGTCGTCGACATCGCGGATTGCAACTCGGACGTGCAAGAGATCCTCGTGACGAAGGTGATCGAGAAAATCTGGAAAATGGCCGAGCAGCAGAAGCTTGGGGTAGAAACGGTCGTCATCTTTGTCGACGAGTTGAACAAATACGCGCCGGCCGGTGGACAGGGCGGGCTACGCGACACCCTCGTCGACATCGCCGCGCGTGGCCGGCATCTGAACGTCGTGCTCTTCGGTGCCGAGCAGTTCCGCTCGAAGGTCGACAGCGAGATCCTCGGCAATTGCGGCACCTCGTTTTACGGCCGGGTCGGCGATGAGGAGCTCACGAACGCCGCCTACCGCTCGCTCTCCGAGACGACGAAGCACGAGCTGCTCGGGCTGAAGAAGGGCACGATCCTGGCGCGGCACGCGCATTTTCGAGCGCCGTTGTTCGGGACGTTTCCGCTCAAGCCGACGGCCGACGGCATGGTTGCGCAACGCATCTTCAACAGCCCTGCTAGCGGGATTCCGATCGGTCACGACGGCGATGGGTTGTTCAAGACTCTGCAGGACATGATGGGGGAGCGAGCGCCGCGCAAGCACGAGGTACGGACGGTCGTCGACGGGTTGGGCCGGGAGCTGGTGACAGAGGTCATCGGTCAGCTCAATCAGATGTACGGGGCTGGCACCCGGGATCCGCGCTCCGATCCCTGGCGGAGCGCTCAGAAATTGATTGCCAGGGCGCGGACTCGGCAGTGATGGAGGCTGAAGTCGGACGTCGGACGTCGGAAGTCGAAGTCGGACGGCGTTACTTGCCGACTGACCGACTGACCGACTTACCGACTCGTCGACTACGAATTGCCCACCTCGCGGATACGCATCTTGGCTACTCCGCCTACGGCAAAGCCGACCCAGAAACGGGCCGGAATCAACGCGCCGTCGACATCGAAAACAGCTTCGAGGCCGCCATCACCGACATCCTCACCCGCGACGTCGATCTCGTGCTGCACGCCGGCGACGTCTTCCACCACACGCGACCGTCCTGGTCCACCCTGACCCACTTCGTGCGCCAGATGCGACGGTTGGAATGGGCCCGCGTCCCGGTCGTGGTAATCGCCGGGAACCACGACACGCCCCGGCTGCGGACGACAGGGTCGGTCTTCGGCCTGCTCGCCATGGCACTGCCGGACATCCGCTTCATGACCGGGTATGACACCGAAGAGGAGTCGTTCGAGGATCTGGGAGTCCTGGTTCACGGCGTGCCCCATGGCGCCTTGACCAATCCTGACCCGCCGGCTCTGCTGCTTCATCCGACGCTGCAAAACGTCGTCGTGACTCATGGCGTGGCTCCTGGTTTTGCAACCTGGGCGGGCCGCGAAGCGGGCGAGGCTGATCTACGAGGGAACGTGCTCGATACGCGGTTTGATTACGTGGCTCTGGGCCACATCCACCTCCGTGGTAACCCTGGCAGCAACGCCTGGTACAGCGGCTCGACCGAGCGGACTTCGTGGGGAGATCAGGCGGCACAACCGGGATACGCCCTGGTGACGCTTGGCGACCGTGGTGATGTTCCAATGGTCGAATTCGTCGACCTGGCCGCGCGGCCGATGGAGACGCTCTCCCCGATCGACGGCGCCGAGCGGACGGCGCGAGATTTGGCAGACATGATCCTGGCCCGGGCTGGCGCCCTGGGCATGCCGCACGCGATGGTGCGGGTCGAACTGCAAAACACGCCTCGGCCGTTGTTCCGGGAGACCGAAGCTATCGTGCGGCGGGAGATCGGCGGCAGTGCCTGGCACATCCGGCTCACCGCCCCGGGTGACCTGCTCGATCCGCTCGGACGAGACGCGATTAGCGGGCTCGCCGAACTCCATCCCCTGAAGCTCTTCGACGATTTTCTGCGCAAGCAGACCGATGCCGGTGTCTACGACGCGGAGTTCGCGGAGCGGTTTCAGACGCGAGGGCGAGCGGCCCTGGAGGCGGCGATCCGGAAGACGCAAGAGGTCGCCAGCAGCGAAGGCGCGTCATGATTCTGGCCTCGGTCGATATCGAGAACTACAAGCAGTACGCCGGGTCGCATCGCATCGAGTTCCCGGAACAGGGAATGGTGGCGATCACGGGACCAAACGGCGCGGGCAAGACAACGCTGTTTGAAGCCATCGAGTGGTGTCTCTACGGGCCCCGCACCATCCCGCACGCCACGATCCCGCCTCACGGCGGCGTGGGCATGACGCATGTCCACGTGACGCTACAGGACCCGCATGACGGCCGACGGTACGTGGTGAAACGAACGCTCCGCAACGGCCTCTCTTCGGCGGAGGCATACGTGGAGGACGATCCAGGGCAACCGCTGGTGCAGGGTCCGCGAGACGTTTCGGACTACGTTGCCAGACAACTCGTGGGGCTGCCGCACGCCGCGTTCGTCTCGACGTTCTTCACCCGCCAGAAGGAGCTGACCTTCTTCGGGGATCGGACACCGACGGACCGCCGGGTCGAGGTGGCGCGTCTGCTCGGGTTTCAGATCGTCCGGGACGCGCAGGAAGAGATTGGAACCGAGCGCACCCAAGCGCGGCAGGCGGCACT
>DASUQU010000298.1:0-10171 GCA_036280495.1 Thermomicrobiales bacterium
GGCCTTGAGTCGGGCTTCGTTCGGTTCGAGTGAGGGCTGGCGCTCCCAGGGGAACCATTTTCGCAAACAGAGGTAGTTTGCTCGCCCTTTCAACCCCACGACACCGACCTGTTGCTCTCGATCAGCCTTAGCGAGAGCAGCTATCAGATCCGGCACATCCTTGCGCAAGAGCTGGTCCTGGAGCGCCAGGGTGTTGGTCGACAGCACGACGATCTCGCCACGCTCGGTTGCCGATAAGGCAGCGGGCACAAGGTACGCCAGACTCTTCCCAGTACCCGTGCCAGCTTCTACCAGGATTTGGCCGTTGACGTTGATCGCTTCCGCGACAGCGTCCGCCATCTGCTCTTGTTGCCGCCGGCGCTCGAACCCGGCGATCACCTCGGAGAGCGTGCCTTGCGGCCCGATCACCTCCTGCACGACGCGCGGATCGAGCGGCTCCAGCGACCCGGTCGGCTCCAGAGCGTCCTCTCTGGCACGCTCTCGCAGGAACGCGATCTCGGGCGGCACAAACCGGGGGTCCTCACCGCGGCGAAAGCGAGCGGCGAACCGGGACTCGAACAGCTCGGCGAAATGCCAGCCCCCTTCAGCGACGTGCGTTGCCAGCCGTTCAAGTGTGACATCGTCGTAGGCGGCGATCCTCGCTAGGAGCGCCTCGAAGACGTCAGTCAGAACGTCCGCGGCATTCCGCTGAGATTCATCATTGGCAGAAGCGACACCGAGTGCCTCAGCGAGCGTATGGAGATCGGTTGCCGCCAACGCTGGTACCAGGATCGACGCGAGTTCGGCGGTATCGAGTGGTGCCTGTTCCAGGCGAACACCTTCTGCCGCCAGCACCGCCAGCGATCGATCGGCGTCGTGAGTGACCACTCGACCGGTCCCGAGCAACTCGCGGAGCCTTGCCGCGACCTCCGGCCATTCGGCCTCGAAAGGTTGATCTTCGATGCAGCTCGCCGCTGGATCCTGGGAACCAGAGTCGAGGGACTTCGTGGGCATGATCGCGTGAAACCGCGTCCGGTCTCCGCCGGCGTCCACGGCGACCGCGGACACGCCACTCACCCGATCCCGTCGCGGATCGGGTCCAGTCGTGGTCAATGCCAGCGCAACAAATGGGACGCTCACTTCGAAGTCTGGCCTTCTAGTGACGAAGGGCCTAAAGGGCCCGTGCGGAAAGACACTCTGCTAAGGCAAGGGTTAGCAACGCTAGTTGCGCGACCCCTTTTGCAACGGGATCCAGGTCGATGAATTCGTCAGTACGATGCACGTTGCCACCGGTGGTGAGACCGACGCAGACCGCGGGGATTCCCGCCGCGATGGCAACATTAGCGTCGGTGCTGGAGGCATCGAAGTTCGGCTCCAAATCGAGGGCCGTCAATGCATCGGCAGCGATCTGGACGATTGGACTGTCGGCAGGAACTACGCCGGCCGGGCGCTCGCCAATCGACTCGGCGGCATAGGCGACTCCATCCCCTCGATTGCTGCGCTCGACAAGACGCGTCACGCGATCGCTGAGGCGGCGCAGAGCCGACTCGTCGATCGATCGCAGGTCAAGAAGGCACGAGGCTTCAGGAGCGATCGTGTTCACCGAGACGCCACCACTTACCATGCCGACGTTCAACGTTGTCTTCGGCGACCGAGGCAACGGAATCGCATCGAGCTCTGCGATCAGTTTGCACAACCCATGGATGGCGTTTGGCCGCCCGAAGTCGCCCCATGAGTGCCCGCCCGGCCCCTTGGCGGCAATCCGAAAGCGTCTGCTACCGACCGCGACATGAGTCACACGGCCCAAATTGTGCCCCTCCAGGGCCACGACTGCGCCAATGTTCGATCGCGCCGCCAGCACTTCGCGAATCCCCCGCAAGTTGCCCAGGCCTTCTTCGCCGACATTGCCCGTGAGCAGCACGTCGACTGCAGGCACCTCGCCGGCTATTCGTAGCAGGTCCGTGAGCTTGATCGTCGCGGCTACGGCGACACTGTTATCCCCGACACCTGGCCCTGACAACCGATCGGCGGACCTCTTGACTTCCAACGGCGTGCCGATCGGGAATACCGTGTCGATATGCGCGGCGATCAGGAGCCTCAGCGTTCCAGGTTGAGACGCGAGCTGTCCAGGAATCAGACCGACGACATCGCCAATCGCGTCTCGCTCCGTTGCCAGGCCGGCGGTGGCGAAGAGGCGTTCCACGAGGAGCGACTTGGCGGCCTCTTCTCCAGTCGGGGAAGGCACCGCCGAGATCAGTGCGGTCAGTTCCAGCACTTCAGGAGTGATCGCATCGGCGGCAGCCCGCACCGCCGCGATCCGCTCTGGTGAGGCCAGGATCACAGGTTCTCCGGCTCAATTGACGGGTATGGCTCACCGATGCGCCAACTCGCGCCGATATATCCCGAAAAGCGCGACCACGGCCGTGAGCAGACTGCAGTGGAATGATACCATTACCGACCATAAGATACTGCCGCTGCTGACCGGCATTTGGCCAAATTTGGTTGCCAGCGGTCGTCGCCGCCATCATCGCACGGAGGTCTCAACGTGGCATATCACCGCTACGACGCGGTCATCGTCGGTGCTGGCGGCGCCGGCCTAATGGCGGCCATTCAGATGGCCGGCAAGGCCAATATCGCAGTCATCAGCAAGCTCTACCCGACGCGGTCGCACACCGGCGCGGCCCAGGGTGGCATCAGCGCGGCCCTCGGCAACGTCGAGGAAGATCACTGGCAGTGGCACATGTTCGACACCGTCAAGGGTGGCGACTATCTCGTCGATCAGGACGCGGCGGAAGTGTTAGCTCGCGAGGCCGTCGATGCGGTGCTCGAGCTCGAGCACATGGGCCTACCCTTCAACCGCACGTCCGATGGCCGTATGGACCAGCGCCGGTTCGGCGGACACACCCGGAATTTCGGTGAGGGCCCGGTCAAGCGCGCCTGCTACGCGGCGGATCGCACCGGGCACATGATCTTGCAAACCCTCTATCAGCAGGGGATCAAGCACCAGGTCAATTTTCTCGACGAGTTCCACGTCCTGGACCTCTTAATCAGTGATGACGGCCGTGCCTGCGGGGTCGTCGCCCTGGAACTCAGGACAGGCGAGATCCACACGATCCATGCCAAGAGTGTGCTCTGGGCTACGGGTGGATTTGGTCGCATCTTCAGCGTCACGTCGAACGCAATGGCTGGCACCGGAGACGGTTTCTCCATCCCCTTCCGCCGCGGTGTGCCCCTAATGGACATGGAGTTCTATCAGTTTCACCCGACCGGAATCTACAAGTTCGGCATCCTCCTCTCCGAGGCAGCCCGCGGAGAGGGCGGCATCCTCCGCAACGGTAAAGGCGAGGCATTCGCCGAGCGATATGCCCCGACACTCAAAGATCTGGCGCCGCGCGACATGGTTTCCCGGTTCATATATCAGGAGATTAAAGAGGGGCGAGGTGTCGACGGCAAGGACTATGTCTACCTCGATCTCTCACACCTTCCGGAAGACGTCATCGACAAGAAGCTCCCGGACATCACCGATTTTGCCAGGACGTATCTCGGGATCGAACCGAAACGCGACCCGATGCCGATTCAACCGACCGCGCATTACGCGATGGGCGGCATTCCCACCGACCTCGACGGCCGGGTCCTCTCGGACGCGGACGGCAACACCATTCCAGGACTCTATTCCGCCGGAGAGAACGCCTGCGTCTCCGTGCATGGTGCAAACCGCCTTGGCACCAACTCACTGGTCGACCTCGTGGTGTTCGGTCGACGCGCCGGTCGACACATGCTGGAGTTCGGCCGACTCAGCGACTTGCCGCCTCTGCCAGTCGATCCCGAGTTCGTGGCTCAGGCTCAGGTCTCCGATCTGCTTTCGCGGCCGAAAGGCGAGCGAATTGCCGATCTTCGCCACGAACTGCAAACACTGTTGATGGACAAGGCCTCGGTCGTCCGCAACGCGGAGAGTTTGACCCAGGCAAAGCAAGGCATCGCGCGGCTTCGCTCGCGATACGCGTACGCCGGCATCGACGATCACGGGCCAACATTCAATACCGACCTCACTGAAGCGCTGGAGCTGGGGGCCATGCTCGATTGCGCCGAGGCTTTGGTCGAAGGAGCCCTCGCTCGCGAAGAGAGTCGAGGGGCACACTATCGCACCGACTTTCCCGAGCGCGACGACGCAAACTGGCTCAAACACACCATGCTGCGAAGAACATCAGGGGGCTTGGAGCTGTCCAAGAAAGCAGTCTCGATCACGGAGTTTCAACCTAAAGAGCGGAAGTACTGAGGCCATCGGCCTCGCATCGCTGGCCGCCGTTCTCGTCAAACGAGGACTGGTCCAGGCTTTCTAGGTGGTTTTGAGGAGTATCGAATTGGATTACACGTTCCGCATCAAGCGCTATGACCCCGACATCGACGTCAAACCGCATTTCGAGGAATACACCGTAGATCTGGAGCCGGGCGATCGCGTACTGGATGGATTGAATGAGATCAAATGGCAACAGGACGGAACGCTCACCTACCGGCGCTCCTGCGCCCACGGCGTCTGTGGTTCCGACGCGATGCGCATCAACGGCCGCAACTACCTAGCGTGCAAGACCCTGATGAAGGAGCTCGGGAAGAAGATCACCATCGAGCCGTTGATCGGATTCACAGTCATCAAGGATCTCGTCGTCGACATGGATCAATTCTTCGCCAGCTACGAGGCGGTCAAGCCCTATCTCATTGCCGGCGACGCCCCGGCATCTGAGGAACGACGGCAGACGCCTGAGCAACTCGACCGCTACGAAGAAGCCACCAAGTGCATCCTCTGCGCAGCATGTACGACCTCGTGTCCGATAACCTGGACGAACGAGAGCTTCGTCGGTCCGGCGGCAATCGTGAACGCCGCGCGTTTCATCTACGACAGCCGGGATGAGGGCGCCGCCGAGCGACTGCGCATCTTGAACACGCAGTCGGGCGTCTGGAGGTGCCGCACGATCTTCAATTGCACCGATGCCTGTCCGAGGGACATCAAAGTGACGAATATCATCGAGGACGTCAAGCGCACGCTGCTTCTGGAACAGGTTTAGACGCGGGAACTGGAGCGGGAAAGAGTCTGGTATGGAATCGCTCTGGTCCTGGCTCAGCACGCCTCCCGGCAAGAGTGAGGTGCTCGATCTCTTCGGCGCGCTCTGCCTCCTGTTCTTCGCGCCCGGATTCGTGCTCTCGGCCTACCTTACGGGACCTGGCGCGGATCGATGGGCGAAAGATCCCATTCAGTTCGCAGGAATCAGGTATTGGGCAACGATCGGACTCTGGCTATTTGGCGTCGGCCTCTTCTTCTTTGGCCTACGGGTGTTACAGATTAACCCGCTGTCATTCGGCGCACCCATTTGGTTGATTGTCAGCATCCTCGCCGTAGTCTTCGCCGCCACCCGCTGCGTTGACTGGTGGCTGACGGTTTATCCGGCGGAGCGAGGACGCCGCGTCACAGTAGAAACTGTGCATCCACTTTCCGACCTAGGGAGCCGCGTCACCAATCCAGCGTCGAGGCAAACAATTCCCGAATCGACGGTTCGAAGGTAGGCGCCAGCATGCAGAACGCCCCGCTCTAATAATGAGCGAGGCGTCCGAGATTGGCCGTGCACCTCTTGTCGACCTCGCCGCCCCAGCTTGTCGCCGGTCGCTGGCTCAGGTCAGGCTTCCCCACGTCACCCGGGGAGGTCGGTTTACGGCTGCTACCTTCCGGTCCTGACCGGGTTCGCCGTTCCCCGCCGCGCGGGACCTTTCCGTCATCGCCGCGTGCCGTCGCCAGTCCCGAAGCGCCGGGCCTCGAAGAGGAGTTCAACCCCGCTGAGGCGGGTTGCGGGTACAGGGCACCGCCAGCTCCCCATCTAGCACGACCGTTCTGAGTGTAGTTTTCCGTCAAGCTGATGTCAAAAAGAGACCCACAGATCTCACTGTCCGGGCGCCACTCAGGGGCACACAAGTGGCCATGACTCCGGTTGCGGCCCAGCGTCAGCCATGTCTGGATTTTCGGACAGCCGGCGCAGGATTCTCACCCGCAGGTCGTCACAGCATCGCACCTGGCAGGACAGCCGCATGTTCGGCGGAATTTCATCGAGTGTGGCGAGCTTGTCGCGCTCGGCATCGGTCATCGGCCCTGGATCGCCGTCCAGAATCTGCACTCTGCACGTCGTGCACCGCGCATTGCCGCCGCAGCGATGCAGAATGTCGACACCGGCGTCCATGATGGCCAGCACCAGTCGTTGACCATCTTGCGCGCTGGCCCGTCCAATTCCCTCCATCTCAACCGTCGTCACGAATCGCCCACCTCCCCGATTCCGAATCGTTCCGCAGATCCCATCTGTCGAGATCCCACCCGCAAACTACGCGCATCTCATGCCAACTGGCGCCCAGTCAGGCGTGGTAGCGCGGGCCACCGACCAACCGCTGTCTGAAGCGCTCGGAGAACTCCGCAGCGTGCGGGCCAGCCAACACGACCGATCCGCTATGTCCGTGCCGGGACGACCCGGTAACGAACGCGTAGACGATCGCGCCTTCGACGAACCGGCGCTCGCTGTAGAAAATCTCGACGCTAATCCGAGCGAAGATGTCGAACGCGACTCGATCCGCGGTCATGAGATCCGAAATCGGCCGATCGACCCAGAATTGGAGGGTAACGTGATGCTCGTCGAGTTCCGGTTCGCCGATTAGGTGAACGTCCTCAACATCGGCCACGAGCCGTTCGGCTTCGATCGCGAACCGAATGTTTGCGTCGGTATTTTCCGCCCAGCCTTGCCCGAAGCGGGTGCTCAGGGCCTCCATGATGTCGTCGACCATGCGCTCGCTTCGCTCCCTTAATCGCTGCGTAGTGAACTGCCACTGAACCACGCCAATACTAGCGTCGGCGGCCCAGTCACCCCCCAGGGCACGCCGCCGCGAAGAAGGTCAAGCCCGGCGGCAGCCCACACGTGCGAACTTGCCGCTGGACTGCGCCAGTGACCGAAATGCTTGCGCGGGAAGCCCTCTGCTAAGCTGTGCCGGTATCTAATTCAGCTGTAAGGAGCATGTCGGTTGGTGCAGCGAGTTCTCGACTGGGTTTTCAAACGGGAGCGGGAAAAGCCTGATGTCCCGTTGTGCCCCAATCACGGTGGTCCGATGCAGATGCGCGGCGTCATCGGCCGACCGGCCCGCTTCAGCTACCAGACCGAAGAGACGTACACCGTGATCTACTTCTGCCCGATTCCCGGTTGCGCCGAAACTGCGGAAGTGCAGCTCGCGATGACCCAGATTCCCGTGCCGGGAGCGGCGCCGCGCCGGCCGGATTACGTCCGGCGCGACTGAGCGGGCGCGTCGGCGGCGATATTTTCGTCCTGGTATGCCCCGTCGTAGCCACGAGCAGTCGGCGCATCGAGCGTAAAGAACACCAGCTGCAGCAAGCGAGCAGCGCGTTCGATCCGGATGCCGGCCGCGTTCGCGACAATCAGTAACGCTGTCGACCGGCCTCGGTACCCCGCGTCCCAGACTGCGGTCGCGAGCGTTGCTCCGACGCGGCAGAGACTCGATCGCGGCCTCCCTAGCGCCATGATCGTTTTGGGGAGATCGACGATTTCGTTGAAGATGATCTGGTATGGCCCGGGTAGCAGCTCCAGCCAGCCCGACTCATCGAACGGCAAGGTGCGAACATCGGGGAGCGATCGGCTCGCGTTGGATCGTCCAATGCCCCCGCCGTTCACAAACTCGCCGACCTCGGCGATGCTCAAGTCGAACCCGTTGGGCTGCAACTGATCCTCGATCGAGTGATAGCCGGAGATCAGCGGCCGAGCTCCTTGAATCAGCTCCAATAGCCTTTCCCGGCCCAAAGCACCACCCAGCGGAACGCGATCGTCTTCGCTCATGGAACTCCAACTCGCTTGGCCGCGAAGACGGTGTCGCCTTCGACCTTGACGGCAAAGGTCTCGACCGGCACGACGACCGGGAAGTTAGCCGGCAGTCCGGTGCGAATCTCGAACGCTCCTCCATGCATCGGGCATTCGATCTCGTCGCCAATGACTTCACCATCGGAGAGCGGCGCATCTTCATGCGTGCACATGTCGTGGAGCGCGAAGAACTCACCCTCGAGATTGATCAGGGCGACCGGGTCGTTCCCAACTTCGACGTACATCACCTCGCCGGGACTTAGGTCGCTCGTCTTGGCGACCTCATGCCACTCCAGGTTCTCTGTCAAGGAAACCTCAGTCACTTTTACAAGGGGATCTGCCGACCTGTCCGAAAAGCTAGAGAGAATCATCCGCGGGCGGGACCCCATAGATCCCTGCCTTGAGCACCTTGAGCCCGAGCATGGCGCACTTCATCCGCGCGGGGCTGATCGGAACGCCAAGCTCCTCCAGGAGATCCTCGCGGCTGATCGCTTTCACCTCATCCAGCGGCTGTCCGTCAACCATCTCCATCAAGATCGAAGCTGCCGCCTGGCTGATCGCGCAACCGCGTCCCGAAAACCGGACCTCGGTGACGCGCTCGCCGTCTGTTCGCACGTCGATTCTGATCTCGTCTCCGCAGAGCGGGTTGACGTCTTCGTATGAAAAATCCGCGGGATCGAGGGTGCCCCGGTTTCGCGGGTTGCGATAGTGGTCGAGAATCGCCTCACGATACAGACTGTCCGTCACGTCGTTCCCGCCCTACGCCGCGAAGATCGCCCGCGACCGTTGGAGCCCGGCTACGAGGCGGTCCACGTCTTCATCGTCGTTATAGACATAGAACGAAGCCCGAGCTGTGCCGACGAGCCCCAGCCGATCCATCAGCGGTTGGCAGCAATGGTGACCGGCACGCACTGCCACGTTCTCCTCATTCAAGATGGCCGCTACATCGTGCGGGTGGATATCGCCGAGCGTAAACGACAGAACACCCGCGCGGTCCTCTGCATTATCAGGACCATACACGCGAAGATCGGGCACGCTTCGCAGCCGCTCCAAGGCGTTCGCCGTCAGTGCCCGCTCGTGCTCTCGCACTGCCGACATCCCGATCGCCTGTAGATACTCGACTGCGGCGCCAAGTCCGATGGCGTCACCGACCGAAGGCGTTCCCGCTTCAAATCTCGCCGGAACATCGGCCCAGGTCGAGCGCTCGATCGAGACCTTGCGGATCATTCCCCCACCGCCCATGAACGGCGGGAGCGGCTCGAGCAGGCCTAGCTTGCCGTAGAGCGCACCCGACCCCATGGGTCCCAGCATTTTGTGCCCGGAAAAGGCAAGAAAATCGGCATCCAGCGCCTGAACGTCGACTGGCATGTGCGGCACACTCTGCGCTCCATCGACGACGGCAACGGCGCCGGCGTCGTGCGCCAGCCGAATGATCTCGGCGGCGGGATTGATCGTGCCCAAACTGTTCGAGACGTGAGGAAACGCCACTAGGCGGGGTCTCTTAGCCAGAAGCTCCCGCAGATGGTCGAGTTCGAGTTTTCCATCATCGGTGAGGCGAACGGCCTCGATGCGGGCATCCTTCGCTTCCGCCAGGAGCTGCCACGGCACCAGATTGGAGTGATGATCCATCGTTGTGACGACCATGAGGTCGCCGGCCACGACGTTGCGCCGGCCCCATGTCTGGGCGACGAGGTTGATCGCCTCGGTCGTATTGCGAACGAAGACGAGCTCGCGCGCATCCTCGGCGTTGACGAAGTCCGCCACCATATGCCGGGCCGCCTCGTACTGCGCGGTCGCGCGCTCGGACAGGTCGTATACGCCGCGATGGATGTTGGCGTTCGTCTCGCGGTAGTACCGGTCGACGGCGGCGATGACCTGCTCCGGTTTCTGCGAGCTCGCCGCACTATCGAGAAACGCCAGTCGCTTCCCGCGCTCGCTTCCAGACGCAAGGATAGGGAAATCCTCCCGTACTCTTGCCCAATCGATCGTACTGCCAACAGTTGTGACCATGAGCCGACTTCCTTCAAACGAGCCCCGCGGGAAGGACAAGAATCAAATACCAACCTTCCGGGCAATCGCCGTTTCGAGGAAGCTCTGAATCTCTTCGACCGGCACGCGGTCGATGATCGGCCGGAAGAACCCCTCGACGATCAAGTTCTGCGCTTCTGATCGGGGTAGTCCCCGCGCCTGCAGATAGAACAGGTGCTCCTCCTCGACCTGGGAGACTGTGGCGCCGTGCGTACAGCGAACGTCGTTGGCGGCGATTTCCAGATTCGGAATCGAGTCGGCGCGCGCCGTCC
>DASUQU010000299.1:0-2106 GCA_036280495.1 Thermomicrobiales bacterium
TTTCTCGTTGACACCAGGCACGGTCTTGCGTACAGTTGAGTGGTATCCGGGCGGCTAGCTCAGCTGGTTAGAGCGCCACGTTGACATCGTGGAGGTCACTGGTTCGAGTCCAGTGTCGCCCACCCCGTGAGACAACCAAAGGCGCTTGCTCTGCGACCTTAGCGGAGTCTGTCTCCTTCATTGTCGAGTCTGCACCGAGACGCCGCGTCGGACGCGCGTTGTGGTACAGGAGCCCCCTATTTTGCCCGTGATTCGCGTTCGCGATCTTCGCAAGACTTATGACGTCCCCGAGCGGGAATCGGGTCTCCGCGCTTCCGTGGGCTCCCTCTTTCGTCGCCAGACCAAAGAGGTCGTTGCGGTTGACGGCATCTCGTTCGACGTCACGCCGGGCGAGGTAGTCGGTTTTCTCGGGCCCAATGGCGCAGGCAAGACGACTACACTCAAGATGCTCTCCGGTCTTCTCTACCCGTCGGGAGGCGAGGCCACTGTTCTCGGTCATGTCCCCTGGCAACGGGAGAGAGCGTATCTCCGCCAGATGACCCTGGTCATGGGGCAGCGCAACCAGCTTGTCTGGGACATTCCGGTCGCGGACTCATTCGAGCTCAATCGCGCCATCTACCGCATCCCCCAAGCCGAATTCCGCCAGACGCGCGACGAGCTGAGCGACTTGCTCGAGCTAGGGCCGCTATTGACGAAGCCGGTGCGCAATCTCTCCCTCGGCGAGCGGATGAAGTGTGAGCTGGCCGGGGCGCTCCTGCACCGGCCACGGGTGCTCTTTCTGGATGAGCCGACGTTGGGGCTCGATGTCACGGCACAGCGCCGGATTCGCGGGTTCGTTGCTGAGTATGCCGCCCGGTACGGCGCGACGGTCCTCCTGACCACTCACTACATGGCCGATGTCGAAGCTCTGGCCGAGCGGGTCATCGTCATCCACCACGGGGCGTTACTCTTCGACGGCGCTCTTGGTGCGCTGGTCGAGCGCTTCTCGCCACACAAGACGGTTATCGTCGACCTCGAGCACGCCGGAGACGACTTCGAGCGCTACGGCGAAGTCGTTGCCGTCGATGGTCTGCGAGTGACCTTGCGCGTGGCGAAGGCTGAGGCGGCCGCCGTCACGGCACGACTGCTGGCGGAGCTACCAGTGGTCGATTTGTCCGTGAGCGACCCGCCCATCGACGAGGTGATCGACACCGTTTTCAGCAGCGGCGAAGAGCCGGTTGCCGAGGTCAGTGAAGCGCCAAAATCTGGGGTCGCGTCCGTGCCGGAACCCGTGCCGGTATGACCGATCTCATCATCCTCTATCGCGCCCAGTTCAAAACCACGATCGCCAGCCAGCTCCAGTATCGCGGCTCGCTCGTGATCTGGATCATCGGCCTGATCCTGCAACCGGTCATCTACCTCTCGGTCTGGTCGACGGTCGCCCGGTCGCAGGGTGGCAACGTCGACGGTTTCAACCCCAGCGACTTCGCCGCCTACTATCTCACCGCGCTCGTCGTCTCCCAGGCGTCATTCACCTGGATCATGTGGGAGATGGAATACTGGATCAGGCAGGGAAACCTTTCCCCCCTCCTCGTGCGGCCAGTCCATCCGATTCATCAGCACATCGCCAACAATCTGACGTTCAAGCTGCTGACCATGGCCGTGGTGATACCGGTCGTGGTGGTGCTGACAATCGTCTTCCGGCCGAATTTCACCATTTCAGCTTGGAACGCCCTGGCCTTTGTGCCGGCATTGATCCTGGCGATGGCGCTGCGCTTCGCGGTGGAATGGACCCTGGCCTCGATTGCGTTCTGGGTCACGCGAGTCAACGCGATCAATCAGCTCTATTTCGTGGTGTTCCTCTTCCTGTCAGGTTTCGTCGCTCCGCTGGACCTCCTGCCGGGACCGGTGCGAGCAATCGCCGTGCTACTCCCGTTCTACCGGATGCTTGGTTTCCCAGTCGAGCTACTCCTGGGCCGGCTCAGTCCAACTCAGATCTTCGTGGGCTTTGGCGCCCAACTCGGCTGGCTGGCGCTCGCTCTCCTGCTCCTGAATGTCACCTGGGCGCGCGGCGTGCGGCAGTACTCGGCGGTCGGGGCTTGAGACGATGACCTCCCTTCGCCTCCT
>DASUQU010000300.1:0-13013 GCA_036280495.1 Thermomicrobiales bacterium
GATCATTTCCGCGCCTTCGCCGCCTCCTGGGTCGTCCCAGTTGATGCCCGCACCGCCGCGGCCGGCCGTTGGGAGCAGGGGCCAGGACGCGCCATTTTCGATGCGATGGAGCGCGCACTGGGAGAGCTTTCATTCGTCGTCGAGGATCTCGGACTCATCACCCCGGATGTTGTCGCGTTGCGAGAAGAGCTCGGTTTCCCAGGTATGAAGGTGCTGCAGTTCGGCTTCGACAGCGGCCCCACCAATGCCTATCTTCCTCACAATTACGTACCAGAATCGGTGGTCTACACGGGGACTCATGACAACCAGACCACCATTGGCTGGTTCCGCACCTTGCCGGATGCCGTCCGCGCGAACGTGCAGCGATACCTGGGGCGCGATGGCAGCGACATCGCGTGGGACCTCATCCGCACCGCGCTGGCGTCGATCGCCGATCGCGCCATTGCCCCGTTGCAGGATGTGATGCGTCTCGACGATGACGCGCGCATGAATACCCCGGGGAGTCCGTCGGGCAACTGGGCTTGGCGCTATGCTCCCCACCAATTGCACGAAGGGCTGGCGGACGGGCTCCGCGAACTGACCGACACCTATGGTCGGTCAGGCGCGATCGAGCTTCCACGTGGCCATGATCCGTACGACTACACGGCGCCGGATGCCACCCACGTGCTGCACCCGCATGGGAGTCCATGAGACCGGGCCAACTATCCGAGACGACGTCGATCCCGAACATCGGGAAGCAGATTAGGGAGGAATGACGTGGCAGCGCCAGTCGGGGCCTTCACATTCATGTTGCATAGCCATCTGCCCTACGCCAGGCAGGCCGGGATGTGGCCACATGGCGAGGAGTGGGTGCATGAGGCGATTGCCGAAACGTATGTTCCGCTTCTGAACGCGCTCTATGACCTGCGAGAAGAGGGCGTGCCGTTCCGGCTGACCATCGGTATCACGCCGATCCTCGGTGAGCAACTGGCCGACCCGCTCATCGTGGAGCACTTCATCGCCTATGCCGCAGAACGGGCCGCCAAAGCCGCACAGGACGTCGACCGCTTCGAGCGGGCGGGCGACGCCACGTTTCGCGATCTCGCTCGTTTCTATCACCACTGGTACGCCCGGGTGCTCACGTCGTTTCAGCACCGATTTGGCAGCGACCTACTCGGCGCGTTCCGCACGCTGCAGGACGAAGGACTCCTCGAGATCGCCACCAGCGCCGCCACCCACGGCTACCTGCCGCTCCTCTCTCGTGATTCCTCGATCCACGGGCAGCTTCACACCGGTGTCGAAACCTACCGCCGCCGGTTTGGGCGATCGCCGCAAGCGGTCTGGCTTCCCGAGTGCGCCTATCGGCCCGCGATCATCGAAGATGAGAGGGAACGGGTTGTGCGCCGGCCCGGTTTGGAATCATTCCTTGCCGAGGATGGGCTCCTGGTCTTCTTCAGCGAAACCCACACCGTCGAGGGAGGCCGGCCGGTCGGCATGGCCGTGCCCGGGACGATCGGACCGTATGGCATGATCGCCCGGCGCTATGCCTCGACGATCACCCCGCCGGAGCCCGATCAGCAACTGGCCCCGGGAACATCACTTCGGCCCTACTGGGTTGGCGACGCCCCGGGGCAAGTGGCTGTACTGGCCCGGCATGAGCGGACCGGCCAGCAGGTGTGGTCGGCGGCATTCGGGTACCCCGGGGACTTCGTGTATCGTGAGTTTCACCGCAAGGACGCCGAATCCGGCATGCAGTATTGGCGGGTATCCGGCGCGGGCGTCGATCTTGGCCGGAAGCAACCGTACGATCCACAGCGCGCCGCTGATCAGGTCCGCTCCCACGCCGACCATTACGTCCACCTCGTCGAGGAGCAGTTGCGCCAGTTTCACGAGCAAACCGGCGATTTCGGATCCATCACCGCCTCGTACGACACAGAGCTCTTCGGCCACTGGTGGTTCGAGGGGGTTGACTGGTTGAAAGCGGTCCTGCGCGGGCTCTCTGCGCGGCCGTCGGTCGAGCTCAGCACGGCGAGCCGAATCGTCGAAGAGCACCCGCCACGCGAAGTGCTGTCGCTGCCCGAATCGAGCTGGGGGGCCGGCGGCGGGCACTACACGTGGCTGAATGACGATACGGAGTGGATGTGGCCACTGATCCACGCCGCCGAACGTCGCATGGAAGAATTGGTTACCCGTTTTCCCGACTCGGATGGCACCCGTCGGGACATCCTCAATCAGACGGCCCGAGAGCTTCTTCTCCTGCAGAGCAGCGACTGGCCATTCCTGGTGACTACGATGCAGGCGAAGGAGTACGCCGTCGAACGCTTCCAAGAGCACCTGGAACGGTTCAATCAGCTTGCCTCGCTCTCGGAGACCGATACGTTTTCCGCCGAGGACGAGAGTTACCTCGCCGTGTTGCGCGAGCGCGACAATCCGTTTGGAACGATTGACTACGGAGACTGGGCGCCGCGCCAGGGCTACGCGGGGGCGCCTCCTGCCGTGTCGGCTGCCTGATCGAGGACGTCCGGGAGCAGCGACCGCAACGGAAGCTCGAGCCAATTGGGTCGGTTCCGCGCCTCATAGGCGACCTCGTAGAGCGCCTTGTCCAGCTCCCAGGCGGCCAGCGCGCGGGCGAAGCCCTCGTCATCTTCCGGCACGAATTGCCTGTGCGAGCCGGCCAGCGCGTGCCGGTAGCCCTCGAGGAACGCTCGCCGGGCCCCTATCTCCCAGTCCTCGAGCCGGCCCTTGGCCGCGGGATCGGAAGCATCACCCGCGGCCCGCTCGGCGGCGCCTCGTGCATAGGCGAACGAGCGCAGCATGCCGGCGACGTCCTTGAGCACCGACGCGCGTTGTCGTCGCTCCTCCAGGGAACGTGCCGGCTCGCCCTCGAAGTCGATGATGACCCAGTCTCGATCCGGGGTCCGCAGCGTCTGGCCGAGGTGATAATCGCCATGAACGCGAACTCGCCGCGTGCCCTGCTCATCCCAATAGCCATTCACCCGCTCGCTGAGCTCTCGCAACCCCTCGATTGCGTCAGGCAGCCTGCTGGCGATCGGTTCGGGCAGATGCCCCCACTGCTCCTGGAGCAGCTGGATCGTCTCGTCGGTCGCGGCGCGCGTGCGTGCGATGTCCGCGACAATGGCCGCGCTGTCAGTCGTCTCGGGTGCAAACTCCTGATCCGGGACTGTCCCAAGCGCGACATGGAGCTCGCCAGTTCGCTGACCGAGTAGCCGCTCGGCGACAAACCGGTCGACTCTAGGGTCAACAACTCCCGCGGCAACAGCGGCTAGCCGCTGCAGCATCCAGACCCAACCATCGCCGACATTCGAGACAAACCCTTGCGCCAGCCCAACCGCGTACATTGCTGCATCGGGTGAGCGCCAGGTCACGGATCCCAGGAAGCGCGGCACTCGCGCAAAGTTCACGTCGGCCAGCGCACGCAAGACCTCTTCGTCCGGGTTGAGTCCCGGTTGCAGCCGCCGGAAGAGCTTGAGGATCAGGATGTCGTCGAAGCGCAGCGACGAGTTGCTCTGCTCCGCATGCACGGCCGTAGAGGCAGTGCCACGAGCAGCCGAGATATCGGCGCTGGCCGCCGGGTGGGCGACAAAGCTCCAGTTCCCATGCGCCGGATCGGACCCTCTAGCCAACCGGTCGAGCAGCCAACCGCCAAACCACGGTCTGACAGTCGAGTCGACGACGACACCAGCGATGTCACCGGACGCGACCGTGGTGATGGTTTCAGCCTCTCCGGGAGATTCGGTCAACGCCAGCGGTAAGAGATAGCGAGCCGTGCCTCCATCGGCGAATGCAACACGCGCCACCGCCAGCGCGAGCCAGTCGGGCCCGACGCGCTCGACAAGCGCGTCCTCGATCACGGCCCCGCTGATGTCGCGGCCTTTGTCGGCGAACCAGCGACGAGTCTCCAGCCAGATCGGTAGCGCTTCCGCCCCGGTCTCACTGAGCAACGATCGGATAGCGCCGGCCTTGACCTCATCTGATTGCAAAGCGCTCGATGACCTCATGCGGTGCCCGGAGACGGGCGCTCCAGCCTGAACCAATAGAAACTATGCGGACCGAAAGTCAAAAAGTAGGGCAGCTCCCCGATCGGCGGGAACGGCGTCTCACCGATCAGCTCGACCGGTTGCCACCCGGCGTATGCGCTGAGATCGAGCTGCGACGGCTGCACGAATCGTGAGAGATTCACCACGCACAACAGCACTTCATCCGCATACGCGCGGACATAGGCGAGCACCGTGCGGTTGTCGGCGTTCAAGAACTCAAGCGAGCCACGTCCAAACGCGCGGTACCGCTTCCGGACACGGATGATGCGCCGCATCCACTCCAGGAGCGACGTCGGCAGCCGCTCTTGCGCCTCGACATTGACCGCCTGAAACCCATAGACCGGGTCGGCGATGACCGGCTCATAGAGCCGCGCGGCATCGGCCCGGGAGAAACCGGCGTTACGGTCGCCTGACCACTGCATCGGCGTCCGCACGCCGTTACGGTCGCCGAGAAAAACGTTGTCCCCCATTCCCAGCTCGTCGCCGTAATAGATCACAGGCGTCCCCGGCAGCGACAGCAGCAGCGAGTTCATGAGCTCGATCTTGCGGCGACTGTTTTCGAGCAGTGGCGCCAGCCGGCGGCGGATGCCGACGTTGCGGCGCATCATCGAATCCTTGGCGTACTCGGAGTACATGTAGTCGCGTTCTTCGTCGGTCACCATCTCGAGCGTCAACTCGTCATGGTTACGCAGGAAGATCGCCCACTGGCAGCTCTCGGGGATGTCCGGTGTGCGCGTCATGATCTCGACAATCGGGAGGCGATCCTCGCGGCGAATGGCCATGAACATCCGAGGCATCAGCGGGAAATGGAACGCCATGTGGAATTCGGGCTCTTCGGGCGTCCCGAAGTACTCCGCGACGTCCTCGGGCCACTGGTTGGCCTCGGCGAGCAGGATCTTCCCCGGGAACTCATCGTCGACCATCTGCCGCAGACGCTGCAGGAACTCATGCGTCTCGGGAAGGTTCTCGCAGATCGTTCCCTCCCGCTCGATCAGATAGGGCACGGCGTCACACCGGAACCCATCCAGCCCCATCCCCAGCCAGTAGCGAACGATGTTCAGCATCTCTTCCTGGACGGCCGGGTTGTCGTAGTTGAGATCGGGCTGATTGCTGAAGAAGCGATGCCAGAAGTAGAGACCGGCTTCCGGGTCATAGGTCCAATTCGAGACCTCGGTGTCGATGAAGATGATGCGCGCGTCCGCATAGCGGGTCGGGTCATCGCTCCAGACGTAGTAGTCACGATAGGGCGACTCGGGATCCTTGCGTCCTTCCTGAAACCAGGCGTGCTGGTCAGAGGTATGGTTGACGACCAGATCCGCGATGACCTTCAGTCCGCGCTCGTGTGCCGCATCGAGCAACGCTTTGAAGTCCGCGACGGTGCCGTAGTCGTGGTGGATGCTCAGGAAATCGGCGATGTCGTATCCGTCGTCTTTGTACGGGGACGGATACATCGGCAAGAGCCAGATGCAATCAACCCCAAGTTGCTTGATGTAGTCGAGTTTCTCGGTCATGCCCCGGAAGTCGCCGATGCCGTTGTTGTCCGAATCAAAGAACGACTTGACGGGCGCTTCGTAAAACACCGCATCCTTGAACCAGAGTGGATCGCTACTCATCATCCCTCCACAGACGCCGGCCGCTCGTCGGGACCGATCACATCTTCGTTTGCGCGCATTATCCTCAGCTATGGCGCCGACGGCGACGCACGAGACGAAACTTGGCTAGGGCGATATCATGATGATGTGATGACCTTCCTCTCTCGGCCCGGAACGATCATTCGTCATGGGTAATCTGGTTGCCGGCCAGCCCGCCCTTCGCATCGAAACCGCGATCTCGCTTCCGCTCGACATGATCTCGGTCCTCTCGCTCATCTACCGCGCGGTCCCTGGCAGCGATCTGGATCCGTGGTTGGTCGACGCGCGACGCCGGCTCCCCCCTCCCGTCCGCACGGATCTCGATCTCCTGCACGGTTTCTCCGGCCGCCTCCTCTACTATCCAGAGGAACCGGTCATGCGCTTCGAACCGCTCCGTCCGGACCGGCTCGACGCTACCTTCGACGACCTGCTCGCTTTCATGGAGAGTATTCCCGCGGGCGAGTATCGAGAGATGATTGGACACGCCCTGCAGCGGGTCTATGCCGACCTCGAAATACGCTGGCGGCCGCCGCTCGACGAGGAATCGTGGACACGCGCCCTGGCTCCTGCGCTCACGACAACACCGCTGGCCGACGTCCTGGCACTCATCACCGATCCCGCGCAGCTGAAGGAGCGGACCATTGCCATGTACGAGGGGGTCTGGAAGGCGGTCTACGAGGAGGCCCGCGCGGCCGATCAGCCTATGCAGCGGGAAGCCGCTCGCCGGGGGGCGTCATTCAGCGATCGGGGTTTCTCCGAGGCCTACGCCGCCCTCACCGGTCAGCGCGTACCAGATGTCCTGGAACGCCCGCCCGCGACGTTCACCCGAGTCGCATTCTGCCCGTCGGCCCACCTAGGTGACTTTGTCAGTTACATAGCTTACGAACCAGATCTCATCGTCTACTTCTCGGCTCCGCGCCTGATCGATCGTTGCCGAGAGCGAGACGCGGCGCCCTCCGCTCCACCCATCGGCGATCGTTCGTCGATCAGCGATCAGGTCGATCTGCTCGATGCCGCCCGGGCTCTCGCGGATCCAACGCGCCTGCGCATGCTCGATCTGTTGCTCGAAGGCGAGCTCTACGCCCAGGAGATCGTGGGGCGCCTCGGCGTCGCTCAATCGGCCGTGTCACGCCACCTTTCTCAACTCGAGCGAGCGGGCCTGGTGACAGTTGAAGCACGACGAGGCTCGAAGTACTACGCGGTCAATCCTGCCCGGTTCGATGCCGTAGCGTCGGCACTCCGGGAGCGAAGCGCAAGAGCACGAGCACGCGCCTCGTAACTATCACGACTCATCCTCAGATTGCATCGAGAGACGGGCGCTGCTACCCTTGCTCGTTGCTGACCTCGAATCGAGGGGTGCGCCAAGCGACGAAGCTTCGCACGGATTAGGCGAGGCTCGGTGGGCAAAGTCCGGAGCTCCGGACGAAAGCCCCGCTGGCGCTTTTTTGCGTTGGCGTTCCAAAACTTGGCGCCTTGGGCGACGTTAGCCGGTCGCCCGGCAAAACAACCCCATATTCCCCAGTCAGGCGTTCGCCGAAGCGTCTCGCTGACGCTTTCGGGACGTACGCCTCCTCTCTTCCCCTCCCGAAGCTCGCTCCCCGATCGCGGGCGAGCCGGTAATCCTCGGCAGCGATCGACCGAACGGTGGCGCCCGGTGACGTGCCGGGTGCCGCACCGTCGGCAGACCCGAATTGAGACCCGTGGGACAACGTTGATCGTCGCGGTCCGACCGGGAACGATTTTGCTGGAGGACTACGTCCCTACCTGCTGAGCACGACCTGCTGCCGCGTGCGAAGGGGCTTCGGGCGAAATGTGCTGTGAACCCGCGCCCGCAGGACCGCCGCATCGCCGTCGCGCCCCGCCCGCGCATAGGCCTCGATCGCGGCCTCATGAGCCGCCCTTTCCAAGGTCCAAAACGCGGGTGTGCGCGTGAGGTCGAGCGCCGGATCGAGCCTGGCTGCTTCCGCGAATGCGGTCTTGGCGGCGTCGAAGCGACGCTCCCGGCTCGATGCCATGGCCCGCAGTGCGGCGGCGCGGGCACGCCGCTCGTTCGCGGCGAGAGGCATCGAGAGATCGACACGCGGAGGGAGCGCCGGCGCCTGATCGCGCCCCTCGGCCGCGAGGTTCTTGTCCTCGCCCGCGGCGGTGGTCACGAACAGCGACTCCGACACCGCATCGACTTCGCCCTCGATCACTTCCGCCGGCGCCGACTCGGGCAGCCGCTGCTCAGCGACTGGCGCTGCGCTGGGAGTCGCCCGGCTAGTCAGGCTTTGCCACGTGGCAGTGAGGCACATCATTGCTGGTTGGGAGATCATCATGGTGCGGCCTCGATTCATCGGCTGTGCCACCGCGTCGCCGGTAGGCGGCAGGTGAGCTTCGCGCCGGTGCGGGCTCAGCGGCACGTCGTGTCAATTTAGCGGGGATTCCGGTTCACACCAGAGATGTCAGCGTACCATCGCCACCGTACGGACACAAGACCAGCTGTGACCATCAGGCATGAGCGACGCGAGCTGGATAAGGGATGCACACATTGACGAAACACCAGGCGGGAATTCCATCCGGGGATCGTGACCCATCGGTCGCGGCGCTCATCGAGATCACGCGACCAGCGCGTGTCATCACTGCCTTAACCGGGGCGGGAATCAGCACCGAATCCGGCATTCCGGACTACCGAGGTCCTGGAGGCGTCTGGGAACGCAACGCGCCGCCGACCCTCAGCGACTTTCGCGAGAACCTGGAAACCCGCCGCCAGTACTGGGAGGAGCGGCGTGTGCGATACCCGGTGCTGCGCGACACGGAACCCAACGCCGGCCATCTGGCACTGGCACGGTTGCAATCCGCGGGCCGCCTGTCGTACGTCATCACCCAGAACATCGATGGGTTGCATCAGAAGGCCGGGAGCTATTCCGAGCGCACCATCGAGCTGCACGGCACGGCGCACCGGGTCAGCTGTCTCGACTGTGGCGCATCATGGCCCGCGGACGAGATTCAGACCCGGCTTGAGCTGGAGCCGCTGCCAACGTGTGGGATCTGCGGTGGAATGCTCCGCGCCGCCACGGTTTTGTTCGGGCAAGAGATGCCCGAGGCCGCGCTGCGACGGGCATTCACTGTCGCGCGAGCGACGGATCTGATGCTGGTCGTCGGCAGCTCGCTGGTTGTTCAGCCGGCCGCGCGTCTGCCGCAAATTGCGGTCGCCAGCGGAGCCCGGCTGGCCATCGTCAACAACCAGCCAACACCTCTCGACGGTCTGGCCGATGTCGTCGTGCGCTCGAGCGCGGGCGCCGTCCTCACTGCGCTCGCCGACGCCCTGCTTGACGGCTGATCGGGGTTACGGCGCGATTGCGACCTCGGGTTGGCAGATCGGACAGTAGTACGTGCCCCGGCCGCCAAGCGTGAACTTGACGATAGCCGTGCCGCAGGTTGTACACGGCTCATCTCGCCGTGCATGGACCGTCGGGAACCCGTCGCGGGGGAAGGCCTTGCCTCGCCGGATGGCGGCCCCGCCCTGGGCGATGCCGCTGTCCAGCGCCCAGCCGATCGCCTCATGCAAGCGCGTGATCTCGTCTGGGTCCAAGCTGTTGGCCGGTCGGGCCGGGTGGATCCGGGCACGATGCAACGCCTCGTCGACGTAGATATTGCCCAGACCCGCCACCACTCGCTGGTCGAGCAACGCTTGCTTGACCGCGATCCGGCGGCGTTGCAAGCGAGCGGCGAGGTCATCGCGAGCGAACTCCTCCGTGCCGGTTCCCTCCGGACCAAAGCGAAACGCCCCTAGCGCGGCCTCGACGGCATCAGTCGGCATCAGCCGCCACCAGCCGAACTGCCGGACATCGCTGTAGTAAGCGATGGTCTCGCCAAAGCGCAATGTAAGATGCGTCGCCTTGTGCGGAAACGGGCCTTCCGGATCGGGCACGGGATGACCCGCGACAACTCTCGTGCCGTCTGGCCGCAACACCGCGAGCTGGCCCGCCAGCTTGAAGTGGGTCAGGACGCTCAATCCCTCCGACCAATGGGTAATCAGAACTTTGGCCCGCCGATCGGCGCTGAGCAGCGTGCTCCCGACGAGGAGCCCCAGGTCAGGCAGCGTCGAGTCGCGAACGAGCTTCGGCAATGTCAGCTCGAGACCGGTGAGCGTGCGACCAACCAGCTCGCGCTCGACTATCCTGCGGATGGTTTCGACTTCAGGTAGCTCGGGCATTCATCGGTCGCGGTTCGCACCAACCGGTGCGAACTCTGGCTGCCTCAGGACAGCTCGCTCCAGCGCGGCCGGGACTTGATCCACTGTACCGCGGAGTGGCCGGCGCGCACCATCTCGGCTTCGTTCTTGGACGCGCTTTGCACGCGAGCCATGACATCCCAGGTTGCATGTTTGGCATCCCGATGGCGCGCCTGGTGAAGGATTTGGGGCGGCCCCAACAATCGCCCAACCGTAGAGTATTGAACCATCCAACCTTCGCTCGTCAGGGAGAGCGTCACCTCCGCGCGATCACTCTTCCAGGTAAACGCGTCGCCGGCCGTGATGTCATATGGTCCCCCACCCACTGCTGTCCCATCCCCCTACCAGCAGCGCGCCGCTGCGCCGAACGTTCGTCGGGCGTTGTTTCAGATCTCGCACGGGTGTGACTGGACGTCCTCGAATCGGGACGAAGCAATGGTCTCGCGCGACCTCCCCCGGTCCGCGATGGCCTCAGCCAACTCGGTGCAGAAACCGGAGTTTAGCGCATCTCGCGACATTGCTGTCACCCCTGTTCGCGACCCGATGAGCGCATCAAGCAAGTTGCGACGCGAAGAACATAGGCTCAGCGACGGGAGTGGTCGCCGCAGACAAGAATCGCCATCCGCAAGGTTAGGATGAGCATGTCGTCGCGTCACAAGCCGCGTCTCTCTTTCATTCTTATATCATGCGTTACTCATTCTGAAAACGCCATCCCGCATCCCGGGCGGCGCGGATGCGCTCCACGATTGGAGGATGCGAATAGAGCATCACAACCACCGATCGCGGCGGATCCGGGTCGGCCAGACTCTGTGCCGCCAGCCGCTCCATGGCGCGGGCGTACGCCTCGCCGTTCCGGGTCAGCTGCACGGCGAACCGGTCAGCGCGTCGTTCCATGGCGCGGCTAAATGCCGCCTGCACTGGCATCAAGAAGAACCCCATCGCGGTCACGAGCAGGGCCAGCAGTGGCAAGGACGCCTCATCGCCGACCTCGCTCACGCCGGTTCGCTCCCACGTTCGTCGCACCACCAGCGGCCCGATCCGGGAGAGGAGCCAAGCCGCGCCGAGCCCGGCGCCCGCCCCGAATCCGATCAGTCGCCAGATGTCGCCGTGGACCTGATGTCCCAGCTCGTGAGCGACCACCGCCTCGACTTCATCCTCGGAGAATCCCGCGAGCAGCGTGTCGCCGAGCACGATTCGCTTCGTGTTGCCCAGCCCGGTGAACATCGCGTTCGGTTTTTCGCTCTGCCGGCTCATGTCCATCTCGTAGACATCGCTGATACGCACACCGCTGCGCGCCGCCAGCGAGCGGATGCGCGCCGCGAGCGCTTCGTCGCGGAGAGGGTCGAACCGGTTGAAGAGCGGCATCAACACCACCGGGGCCAGATTGCTGAGCAGCACGGTGAGCGGCACGGAGGCGCCGGCGATGATCAACCACCAGTCCCGGGGCCGGCGCTGGATGACCGCGTACGCCGCCGTCAACAACGGCGTCTGCAGGAAAACGCCAAGCAGGAGCCCCTTGGCCTGGTCACCGAGCCAGCCGCCAGCCGATTGCTTTGTCAGCCCGAAGCGCCGCTCCACCTCGTGCCCACCAAAGTAGGCAATCGGCAAACTTGAGAGCCATGAAAGTGCCGTGGTCACGGCAAAAAATGCCGCTGGTGCGAGTGGTCTGTCCGGCAGGTTCGTTGCGATGGAGTCTTTCAGCCGTGCCGCTCGCCGGTCCGACGCAAACCAGACATACTGGGCTAAGGTCCAGAGCGTCGAGAGGAGCAGCACCGCCAGCTTCGTCCGGCTGTAGCGCTTCGCCTTTGCTACGTCCAGTCCCGGAATCTCGATGGGCTCCACTTGCGCGTTATTCATGTACGCCACCAATCGATGCTGCTTCGCGCGAACCTCACGGCACCGGCGTTCCGATCGCGACCGGACTCCCCTGATCGAGCGGCTCGTACGGCGCGTAACCGGTCAACTCCGCGTAGCCGTGACCGGTCGTCGATCTGCCGCGATGCGTCCCGGCGACGACGACCTCGCCCTCCCAGTAGATCACCCCGGTCGTTGCTCGCGTGTCCAGCTCCTGATCGAGGAGTGACGGCGTGACGGTCATTGCCAGGTCCTGATCCGGAATGGAGATGGTCCAGCCCGACGGGTAGGTCGTTCCGGTTTCCGGGCTCGTCCACTCGCCGTCGGCTGAAACCACGAAATCTCCTTCACCGAGCACGAAGAGCCCGCCGTCGGGCCTGACGACGGAGCCATCGACACGGAGCGTGCGACCGTCGGCATCGCGAATCAGGTAGAGCATCACGTCCGTCCCGTCTTCGAGCTGGACCGAGAACCAGTCCCATCCCCCCTCCTGGTAGGTCGCGAAGTCGCCCCACTGATGGTCCATCCAGGCCTCGCCTGAGACCTGCTGCCAGCCCTGCCCGAGGTCGAGGGCTCCGCTGACATCCAGCCGCGTCCAAGAGTAGTAATACGACGCGGCGCCATTGCCATAGTCGATGTAGCCGTCGCCGTCGTGGAGCGCAGCCGGTTTCGTCGTCTCGATGTCGAGGCGCAGAGCGTAACCGGGCATGTCGGCCGCCAGCGCGAACTGCCCATCATCGCCCCACATCGTCCATCCGCTCAGGTCTAGGTCGAGGACAGCGGCGTCGCCCGCCACCCCCGAGGCTCCCTGGAGGCGCTGGTCGTAGCGGAAGCGCTGGCGCGGGTTGTCCGTGATCGCGAAGTGGGAGACGTACCCTTCGAGATTGCCGTTCCGGGCGCGAAAGGTGACGTACTCGAATCCGTAGCGGTCGCCCTCCTGAGTGAAGAGGTGGCCGGTGAAGTACCACCACTCGACGTTGGTGTCGTGCGGTCCGTCATCGCGCGGAAACGAGACCAAAACCGGGGCATCGGAGGCGACCGGGGTTCCCGGCGCCTGAAACGCGGCGGCCGCCGGTGCAAAAAGGGCGATGATCAGGATGCAGGCCAGCAGTCTTGCCCGCCCGGCCAAACGACGAATCGACTTTCTCATCCTGAGACCGATTCTTCGACGAGCGGTCGCGCCGGCAGTAAACGGTGCAATGCCGATGGCAGCCACCAGTTCCAGTCACCTAGGAGTCGCATGGTCGAGGGCACTAGCAGAGCCCGTACCACCGT